>DLXW01000278.1:30998-32342 GCA_003448685.1 Cyanothece sp. UBA12306 | reverse complement strand
TCTAGTTGCTCTTTTATAGCTTCTGGTAACACAATATCATCCCAAGTGGCTTTTAATTCAATCCGTTGGGCTAATTGCTCCATTTTGGGAACGGAATGAGCGAGACAACCTTGCCAAAGGGACTGAAATTTTCCATTTATTTTAGCCCCTTTTTTGATGGGGGGTTGGATGGATGTAATGACGTTTTGAATATCGATTAAATTGAGATTAAATTGACTGGTTAATATTTGAGAATATTGCTCATTTTTCTTCCCTAAAGATTGACCCCAAAATTGAAATTGTTCTTCAGGAGTAGGTTTGGTGATATCAAAGATGAGTTTGGGATGGGGGAATTGTTGAAGATTTTCTTGACTGTTAATAAAAACCACACCTTGACAAGATTGTAGAAAATCCTGTAAAGCCATATATTTGATTGAGTTACTAGGTTCATTGTCTAGGACTTGAATATTAATATAAAGTGCCAGAGATAACAGTCTACTTTCCCGTTGATATAAACGGATGAAAGACTCTAAATCTTGACTATTTGTGGGTAAATGTTCAACCTTTAAAATAAATAATGATAAGTCTAATTGTTGGCAGACTTGTTTGACAATTCGTTCTTTGACTAATAAGTTAGACCCTAATAAATAAAGGTGAGGGATTTCTGCTGATTGTAAATCATTCTTTAATTCATTGAGAATTCTATCTTGAATTTTAGTTTGAGAGTCCGAAATAGCAGGATCTAACTGTTTATTTCTAGGAACAAAAAAGGGTTTAAGAACCGATTTAAGACGGGGATCTAGATAATTAGAGCCTAAAATGAAATGAATGATTCGTTCATTAGCTTTTAGAGGAGAAGTGATTAAATTTTCGGTGTTTATATTAATGAGTTCAACCAAACCCCAATATCGTAAAGGACTTTCAGGGGAAATCGCTTCCCAGTTGGTATAATTAAATAAGCTAAACGCTAAACCAAGGGTAGGATAAGTTATCTTGTCATTTTTATTTGCCTGTGAATATAAAGTAGAGAAAATCGGATTAAGTTCCACTGCGACACATAAAAGTAAAATATTTTGTTCAAATTCCGTTAACTGAAACTTCTGAGATAGGGTAAGAAAATTAGGCGGGGGATTGATTTGCCCCCCTTCTATCATTTGCTCGTATGTCTGAGTAACATCTTCAGTTGAAATGTCATCGGCATCAATATGATGAGATAAGCCATATTTCAACCAATTTAAAGCAAGACTGACAAAATGGTAATTATTTTCCTTTATTCTATTGTCGACAGAAGGATTATTCATTAGCGACTGAAAAAAAAGGAGCAAACAGCAGTTTAACACAGGAAATTGTCACAAGTCTTTCCTG
>DLXW01000278.1:22540-30735 GCA_003448685.1 Cyanothece sp. UBA12306 | reverse complement strand
AATTTGATTATGATTTTAATAATTTAGTTGCTGAGTCGCAAGCCAAACCTACTATACAAGCAAAGTCGGTTAAGGAAGATTTAGACAACGAAACAGTCATACAAGAGAAAAGCAAAGAACAACCGAATCAAACAGGTTTACCCGATCGCCTTAAAACAGGGGTTGAGAATTTATCGGGATATTCCTTAGATGATGTTAGGGTTCATTATAATTCTCCCAAACCTGCCCAATTACAGGCTCATGCTTATACTCAAGGGACAGATATTCATGTAGCACCCGGACAAGAGAAACATTTACCCCATGAAGCATGGCACGTGGTTCAGCAGATGCAGGGAAGGGTTAAACCGACGATGCAAATGAAGGGGGTACAGATTAATGATGATCAGGGGTTGGAGAAGGAAGCGAATCTGAGAGTATATGAATCTATTGACTCTATTCCCTCTAAAGTGGTGCAGAGGCAAGAGCAAGATGCAGAAGAAGAAATAGAAAGAAACTGGCAAAAGGCAAGAGAACCAGGTCTGTCTAGCACAAAATATAAAAAGGCTCATAAAAAAGCAATAGATAAGGGTGATCCGATATTTAGTTGTGAGGGATATCTGTTTAATACGCAATCCCAAGAGTTTGTAGAATACAAAGACCGAAAAGTTCGTAGATATGATGATGGCACATGGGTGAGTGCGATTCCAGGGAAAAGAATATCACATGGTTTGAAATATGGGTTAGGAAAATTCACGTCAGGGACAAAGGCAACAGGACGGTGGATGAAGAAAATACCATTTATGATAATGCATCCAGACATAGCAAGGAAAAGAGGCGATTTAAAGCATTTAGGTACAATAGGTAAAGCAGCAGCGATCGCTGTTGGTGCTATCTCTCCACAGGTTAGCAAGATCATGTCGTCGATGATCGACACACTGACACAAGAATCACTACCTCAAATTATCATTAAGGGTATGCAAGAAGGCGTACAATATCTAAAACCAGACTCATAATTGTTCCCACTCATCGGAGGTGGGGTTGGTTAAATCTTCTAAATAGGTAGTGCGATCGCCGCTCTTGTAGGTTAGGTAGAGGAACGAAACCCAACAAATACCCTCTTAATTAGATTATTATTGATGATTTGATGCCGTCCTGCTTGTTTGTGTTGGGTTGTACTTTGTTGAACTTAACTTACATTTTTGCTAAGGATTGGGTTAAAATAAGCAAAATAAACTCAATTCATGTAAATTAATTAAACCTTAGGAAAAAGCATGAATGCTATCTCAATTAGTCAATTTACCAATAATATCCAAGACTTTATTAAACAAGTCATAGAGCAACATACTCCCCTTAAGATAACCTCTCAAAATGGAGAAGATTTGATCATTATGAGTGCGGAAGATGGGGAACAACAACAAGAAACCTTATTTATTTTGCAAAATAGCGAATTAATGCAACAAATCAACGATTCTCTAGCGACGCATATCCAAAATCAAGGTTATATTCTTAATCAAGAAGAACTAAATGAGATCCTTCTCCAGTCACAGAAAACCTAACTCAGATTAATCCGACATTCTAAATCAGTTACATTAACTTTAAGGCCGAAAGTTAATTCGTTTTAAGCTTTCGACAGCCAGTATCACCGTTTCAATTTCGTAGGCCGATCCTTGAACATTGAGATCATTGATATGATAACGAGTTGGCCAAGCGCGGAAAAAATCGAAGCGAAATTGTTCGTCTCCTCCTTGATTATACAAAGTTAAAGAACCATCTCGCCTTTGCTCATCCCAGTTTCCCTCTTGAACAGATGCTAACCAGTCCCACATTACGGTTGATATAGTAAGTCCCCGTTTCAACACTAAATCACCATAACCACTATTCCCTGGTATTTTCGTCCGTACTAATTTTCCGCGACTGTTGCCTTTTTTGCCCCATTTTTGGGGAGTCACTTCAACAATAGAAATAACTTCGGTGGTGGTTTCGAGTCCGCCACATTCCATAAACACGGCATCAACGCGATCGTCTCCTCCATCGAGTTTCAGTTCGACGTAAAATCGTGATGTGGTTAAAATTTCGGGAAAATTGACCATGTTTCGTTTAGTTAGAATACATAGGGTAAGAAGAAGAGCTTCGGAGCAGGGAGCTCCGAAGCTCCCTCTGTTTCCTTTAAACGGCGCGAACCACCTTAGTAAAATAGAGTTCTAAGGTATCCTCAGCTAAGTTACCAGATTGATCAACCCCTAAATTAGACACTTGTTGCTTATTTCCCGGAAAAAGATCGGTAAAATCGAAGCGCATGGCTTCTTTTCCATCGGGGTTATAGATAGAGAGTTTCCCTGTTTTCCGATTCTCCATTGCCTTAGATGCACCCCCAGAATAGGCATCGGGATGACAGTCATTGTACCAATCACTGAGTTTCTTTTGATCCGATTCATTACCGGCCACATAGGTTAAGGTAATGGTGGAATTGTATTTAACCCCTGCGATGGTGGCTTGGGTTTGGGTTTTGGCATCTTTGGTAACACCGATCGCCGTGTCACCGCCAACCACTTCCATTTCGATTTCTGGACCATTGACGGATTTAATCACTAATCCTGTAATCCCGTCAATTTCAAAATAGAATTTGGAGTTAGTGAGATATTGAATATCTGCCATAACAATCTCCTGTTAGTTATTTTTTGCGGTTAAATTGTTCACAAGTAATGGTGTAGGTTTCCTCTAGATAATCCCCTGATGTAACATCAAGATCAGCACATTTATATTTAGAGGGCCAAGCTTCGGCAAATTCCCATTTGGCGACTTCTTTGCCGTCAGTATCGTAAGCGGTTATTGAGCCACCTTTCCGATTATCAGCCCATTTGCCTTTTCCTCCACTAGAAGAGGGCAAACAGTTTTCAAACCATTTTTTCATTTCCATACTGGTGCTACCACCATCACCACTGGCTACACAAACACAATCAAAGGAAAATAGACCTTCAAATCCGGCACTATTAACCTGCCAAACGGTTTTACCCCCTTTGGTGCAGCCGATCGCTTGTTGTCCCCCTTGCACTTTGGGTTGATATTGGGGAATGGTAACGCTTTTGAAAATGGATTTTTCCCCGTCTACCACACCAGCAATTTCTAAGTAAAAACTACTCGGGGCAATGGGTTTACTTAATTCTGCCATTGATCTATCCTCCTATTTATTGGTTGGGAGCCCATTGACTAATGCGGAAAATGACGAATTCTGCCGGACGTACCGGTGCCACACCAATTTCTACATAAAGACGGCCCATCATAATGGTGTCTGGGGTATTGATAGAAGCATCGCATTTGACAAAAAAGGCTTCTGCTGGGGATGCACCAAATAAGGCTCCTTCTCGCCATAATCGCTCTAAGAAGTTACTCACCACACGGCTTACCCGTCCCCATAAGTCGGAGTCGTTGGGTTCAAATACCACCCATTGTGTGCCAATTTCGATGGATTTTTCGATATAACTCATCAAACGACGAACACTGATGTAACGCCATTGAATATTGGTGGGGTCAACTAAGGTACGAGCCCCCCAAACTAAATAACCTCGGTTATAGTTGGCAAAGTTACGAATACAATTAATACCGATGGGGTTGAGTAATTCTTGTTCGCGCATATTGGTTTCATAAGCTAACCCTAAAACCCCTCTAGGGGTATCGTTAGCGGGTGCTTTGAATACGCCTCGGTTTTGGTCGGTCCGGCACCAAATTCCCATCATGTGACCACAGGGAGGAACGAAAATAGGTAATCCATTGTTACGGGGGTTGGCTACTTTGATCCAAGGATAATACAACGCACCAAACATGGAACGACGGTTAAAGGCACTCAACCACTGTGCTACATCTTGGGGTTTTTGTTGTTCGGGTTTGACTGCTTGTGTCCCTTTACTGGGTTTAACAGGAGGTGTATCTAAAACAGCCATGCGATAGGGAGGTCCAGGGAAGGAATTTTCACAGAGACTGAGCATCATTTCCATGACCCCATGCACCTGCTCGAGATTAATTAAGCCGGTTTCGTAAGCTTTCATTAAATCGGGAAAGGCAAACATGGCTACTTCGTCAATTTCGAGTAACCCTTGCATTCCTTCGCGATCGTCTCTATTCCCTGTAATATCCCGATTTAACCGTTCTACCGGGGCTATATAAGGGGGTGGGGCAACTTCGTAGTTACCATTGGCCGGACGAAGGGATAAGGGTTGGCCACTTTGGGCAATGTTGGCAATAGTCACATATTCTGAAGCTTCTAACTCGGTCCCCACATAGTCCCCAACGGCACTGTCTACCTCTGGGTTCATGGTGAGATGGTCATACTCTTCCAATTTTGTCGGCTCTTGGACAACAATGAGTTTAAAATATTCCCCATTGTTTAAAGGGGGTTCTGCATCTTCTGGTGCGTCTTCGGGTAAGGGTTTGGGGGCTGAATCTTGAATAACAACGCTGACTCGTCCTGTGGAAGGGGGTAACGCTGGAGTGTCTCCTTCTGCTGCTTCGGGAAGTTTAAGATTGAAGCTTAAGGAGGGTTTGCCTCCAAATGATAGCAGTTTGGTCGCGGTTTCTTCTTCCGAGGGGGCGGGGGTTCCAGGCAGTTTGGTTCCGATACTGGTGACCCAACAGCGGCCACCCCCATTGAGAAACCAACCTTGGACGGTAAAGGGTAAATAGGCATTAAAATCAGTAAACCCATCTGATCCCTCTTTGCCAAAATATTCTAAATACTGGCTCCAATTGGTGATCATAATAGGTTTAAATAATTCTGCATCCCCTCGCACATCTTCAGTAAAGCCAATAAAACCGGCCACACTTAAGCTTACCCCTTCTATGGGACGACTCCCTCGGTCTACTTCTTCTACATAGACTCCTGGGGCAAAGTAATCTAAGGCCATTGCTTTTTCTCCTAAGTTGATTTTTACAATTATTTCGGAATAGTTAACAACAACAAAATATATTTAATGAAGAAAAAAGTAGAAAACAATCATTTTTATAAATCTTCTTATTTGAAGACTAGATAAAATCTTTGATTGTTTTGAATACGTTATAGATTCCGCGTATAAAGCTGAATTACGCACTCGTTTTTACTTCTATTTTTTGACTTGCAAACCGATTTTTGGATTTATTCATTATCGATTAAAAACGAATAATAAACCTGGATTGAGACAAAATAACTATTTTCGTTGCTTGCTATTTTTGATGCTTATCTAGTCCTATTTTATAATTGCTGTAATCTTAGTTACTAATATTCTTAGATTTTTTTTATAATTATTAAGGACAAGGGGATTTTTTAC
This sequence comes from Cyanothece sp. UBA12306, assembly GCA_003448685.1. Classification (GTDB taxonomy): domain Bacteria; phylum Cyanobacteriota; class Cyanobacteriia; order Cyanobacteriales; family Microcystaceae; genus Rippkaea. Next base: position 25,459 of record DLXW01000278.1, on the reverse strand, counting down.
CATCAGGAAGGATCGCACCGCAAAGAATGGCATTTTCTAAATTCGCACCTTTAACTTTGGTTAAATTTGCATAGCTTAAGTTGGCTCCTGTAAAGTCGGCTTCGCTAACATCTCCGTAAGCTAAAATAGCATTTTTTAAGTTAGCATTTCTAAAATTGGTCTGATTTAATTTTGCTTTGAATAAATTAGCTTGTTTTAAGTTAGCATTCTCTAGGTTGGAACCAGATAAATTTGTTTCTTGCAGTCCTTTCCTATATAGATTTGCACCTTTTAAGTAAGCCTTGCTTAAGTCAATATTTGATAATTTATCATTATCTTCAAGTTGATTATTGAGGATTTTCCAAACAATTATCCATTTAGAATCAAGATTCTTTTTTGGTAGTTGCGTATTGGTTAAATTGGCATAACTAAGATCGGTTTCTGTTAGATTAGTTTGCAATAAATTCGTTGCAGTTAAATCACAATTACTTAAGTTAGCTTTTGTTAAATTTGTATCTATAAAAATAGCTTGACTGAGATTTGATTGAGATAAATTAGCTTGAGTTAAATCAGTGTATTGGATATTAGCTTTACTTAGATTAGTTTCCTTTAAATTAGCTTGGGTTAAATCGACATAATTAAGCAAAGCTTCAGTTAAATTACTTTGGGATAAATTAGTATTTTTTAGGTTAACAATAAATAGTTCACTTTGAGATAAATTAGCTCCGATTAAATTGTGATTTCTAAAATCTAAACTTTCTAAAGAAACTTGACTAAGATTTAAATGAGTTACAGTAGGATCTACCTGATTGGTGACAAATTGTTGTACATTACGCCATTTATCATCAATTTTTGTATTTTCTGTAATTGTAGTTTCTCTAAAATCAACATAATTTAAAATGGCATTTTCTAAATTTGTTTGACTGAGATTAGCTCCTCTTAACCTTGCATAAATTAAGTTTGTATTCTGTAAATTTGCCTTAGTTAAATCAGCTTTTTCTAAGTGTGCTTTTTCTAAATTAGCTTTCTGAATACTAGAATTATATAAGTTAGTTTTTGTTAAAATTGCCGCTTGTAATTCAGCTTGATTTAACTGAGCTAGAGATAAATTAGCTTCTGTTAAATTCGCTGCTAAAAGTAAGGTTTGATTTAATTTTGCTTTGGTTAAATTAGCTCTAAAAAGATTAGCCCTATTTAAGCGAGATAATGATAAATTAGCTTCTGTTAAATTAGCTCCATTCAAATTAGCTTCTGTTAATTCCCATTCAACTAAATTAGCTTTAAATAGATTACAAGCTGGACATTCTCCTGTATTTTTTAATTGTTGAAACGTATCTTCTTTAATAGCATAAGTCTTTGAAGATAAACTGATAAATCCAAACAAAGAAAGGATAATGATGATAAAATATATAAGTAAACGCTTTTTAATAAATTTCATTTTTTTTCTTATAATTATAGATACAGGGGATTAAAATACCTATATGCTACGTTATATTTCTACTTACTAGACTGTATCTTCATAATTATCCCAAACCTTATTAAAAAAAGACTCTGACAGTTGCGTTGAGGCTAATCTAAGAGATTGATCAGACTTTGTTAATTGGCATGAAGAATTTATGAATTTTACCTACATTGATCATTCCCCATAATGTGTCCACATCCGCAAAAATTTTACAATTTTTTTATCATCAAAAACCCGATAAACTAGGCAATTCTTGAGCTTCTATGAAGGGAATATTTTTAGAAGTTTACATACTCACTACATTTTGTTGATTAACTATAAAATAACCGTTTTTATTATATCATAAAAGTCCAGCTTCTTCATCCCAAAGAAAACGATTGATTAATTGACGGCGTTTTTGGGCCAGTTTTCTCCACTTTTGAGATTGTTGATTATCCCCAAGAATTTGATAAATTTCTGCCGTATCTTGTTCCATTTGGTAGAGAAGAACATTGAGACAAACTGGGGTATAGTGGATAATATCGGCATTAAAAGGTCCAAAACGATTCGAGGGATCAAAACCTGATTCTCGCATGGAGCGATCGCCTTGATAAAATAGTGGTGTTAGTTGCTGGCTTGGTTGATGGTAATATTGACTGACATCATAGGCTGTGACTTCCTGGGTATGATAATATTCTTTAATGCGATCGTAGTGAGTTTTTCCTTTTTCATCTCGTTCTGAACTGATTACTTCGGGTGCAATTCCTTTACCTAAATCATAGTAGCGAGAGAGTCCTGTTTCCTGGTTCAATTTGGGCGCGCTGGTCCAATAATGGTAGTATTTTGTGATAGAATCAAGTTGGGATGCTAACCATTTTTTATCCTCAGTTTGCTTAAAAACTCCTAAAACCATTTGGGTGAAAAAGGGAGGTTGAGAACGGGTTAAATAATAGGTGCGATTAGCATTTAAAAGGGTATCATAATGTTTAATTTGATAACTAAAATTATCGACCATATTTTTGGCTAATTCTAATTTTCCATCTCGTAATAGTCCTACTTGAATGAAATAGCTATCCCAACCATACATCTCATTAAAACGTCCCCCAGGAACTACATAGGGATAGGGTAAATAGAGTAACCCATGTTCTTGAATTTGTGTGGTTTTTTCGGGTAATAGGCGAATTTCTAGCTTATTGAAGTCTTGGGGACTAAGTATTTTTTGAAATTTTTGAGAGATTTGATCTTGATTTTCTTGAGGTGAAATGTAGATTAGTAAAGATTGTCCTGAAGAACGCTTAAATTTTGGATCTGCTGCTGAGGTTAGAATATCTTGATTAGAACGTGATAAGGTAGTCCAACTATTTTTGATATAGTTTCTTAGATCATGGATTTGTTGGGGGGAAAGTAAGTGTTTTTCTTGAGCGAAATAATAGGGCCTAAAATCTGGCTTTTCAAAGCCAAAAGTTTTTGGAATTAAGCATAAATCCTCGTTACAAAAA
>DLXW01000278.1:18181-22347 GCA_003448685.1 Cyanothece sp. UBA12306 | reverse complement strand
TAAATCCTCGTTACAAAAACTACTTCTGTGCAATCTAACCGCAGGGTAGTGAGGAACTTCTGACTGGTTGGTGAGTTTGTCGAACCACTGACTTCTGACTTCATCAAATTCTAGTGCTAATGAAATTCGATAGTTTGCTAGGTTAGTAATAATAACAATTAAACATATTCCTATTCTAATAATAAATTGATTCCACAAAATATTTAAGTGTTTTAATTTTAATGAACTGAAATTTTTGGGTGATCTTTTTTGGGGCAAGTTTTAGCAATTGATAATTGATAATTGATAATTGATTTATTTTTTCCAATCTTCTAGACTATTGTAGTATTTTAGTTAATTTTTTTGTTATTTGTTGTATTAAATAACATTACTAAAGTGCTTTTTTATAGCAATCCTAATTATTAACTAAAATTCCTAACCCATTGACGAAAATCCTGCAAAGTTTTAGTTTCTCCATCTTTTAAACTTTGTTGAAGAAAAGGTAAGAGTTGTGACAATTCTAACCAAGGAAATACTGAACTATAATTTGATTTTTCATAGTCTTGACTGTCATTATTCAAAATTAAACTAATTAAGTCACTCCCATCATATCTCCAAATTTCAGCAACCCCTAATGCAGCATAAATGGGTAATTTATTAAGGGAATTATTACTCATATCAATTTCTAATACTAAATCAGGTGCAGGATCAACATCAAGTGTAATATCTTGTTTATGTCTCACTAAAGGTTCATTTTTGAGATAGTAGCAAGCATCAGGTTCAACCCCTTTTTTGCTCATCTCTTTTTTAAGAGTTAATGATCCCATTGCTTTGATATTAAGATCAAGTTCAATAGAAATTTGTCGAACCAAAATGTCAATAAAACATTTACTATGCTCATGTTCTCCTAATGGGGTCATAATTTCTAAAATACCTTGATTATAAGCAAGACGACTTGAACGTTTATTGCCTAATTCTTCTAGAAGTTGCTTAAAAGTTTCCCAAGTAATCTGGTTAAGAATTACTCGATTTTCAGGAATAGTTAGGGCGAAAGTTTTCATATAATCTAAAATCTGTAATCTACAATTCCTTGACTTTTGACTTTAGCCAAAAGATCATCAGTTAATTGGTTAAATTGCTTGATAGTATCAAGATACTTTTCTCCGCTAACACTGGCGACATTGTTATGATCAGCATAGGGAACTAATAAGAGTTTTTTGGGAACATTTGCCAGCTTGAAAAGACGTTGACTCATGAAGGAAGGAACAGTGCGATCGCTAGTTCCATGGATTAATAATAAAGGGATTTGTAATAGTCTTAATTTACTTAAAGAATCAAACCTTTGGTGTAAAATTAAATCAATAGGAAAGAGTTGATAGAATTGACTTTTGTAATCTATCATTTGACGGATAGAAGTGAAGGTATTTTCTGCAATAATTCCCCCTGCTTGGGGTTTGCGTACTGCTAAGTCGATCGCGATCGCACCTCCTAAGGAATGACCATAAATTATAATATTTTGGGGTCTAATTTCCCGTTCTTCTGCTAAATAATTCCAAGCTATTTGAGAATCTCGATATACTTCAGCTTCTGTGGGAAATTCTCCCTTACTTTGTCCATATCCCCGATAGTCAATCATGAAAACGGAAAAACCTAAATTTTGGAAGCGTTGTGCAGGCGCTAAATTATGACTAATATTACCACCATTTCCATGTAAATAGAGGATAACTTTCTTGTTATCTTTCTTACTTGAATTAGCTGGTATCCACCATCCATGAATAGATTCTTTTTTCCCGTCTAAAGTTAATACATTTAACCAGACATCTTCATAATTTAACCATAAATCTTTTGGGTTAGCATTTATCTTCTGTGAAGGAAAAAAAATCAATTTATTTTGCCATCGTATTAAAGCTAAACATAAGCCAAAATACGCTATTAATCCTATTCCTAAAAAGCTCACTAAACCTCGGACTAAAAAACGATTGATCATAGCTTTGTCATACTCCCTAATTATTTATTTTTGTTAGGTTTAACTATCAACTATCAACTATCAACTATCAACTATTAACTAATTGAGGTTTTTGTTGATGCCAATCAGTTGCTTGTTCATAGGCATAACCCACATTAAATAGTTTACCTTCTTCTAAAACATTGCCCACTAATTGCAAGCCAATGGGTAAACCTTGGCTATCGAAACCACAGGGAATACTCATTCCTGGAAGTCCGGCTAAATTAACAGGAATTGTCATTAAATCAGAGAGATACATACTCAGAGGATCATCGGTTTTTTCCCCTGCTTTAAAAGCTGTCGTTGGAGAAGTAGGACAAACCAAAACATCGACATTTTCAAAGGCTTTATCAAAATCCTGTTTAATTAAAGTACGGACTTTTTGTGCTTTTAGGTAATAAGCGTCATAGTAACCCGCAGACAGGGCATAAGTTCCGATCATGATGCGTCTTTTGACTTCTGGACCAAAACCTTTAGCGCGGGTTTTATTATACATTTCCAAAAGATTTTCTGCTGTTTCTCGAATGCCGTATTTAACTGCATCATAACGGGCTAAATTAGCAGAAGCTTCTGAGGGGGCAATAATGTAATAGGTTGGTAGTCCATAGCGAAAAGTGGGACAGGAAATCTTAGTAATTGTAGCCCCTAGTTCTTGTAATTGATCGATAGCTTTATTAACGGTTTCTGCTACGATTGGGTCTAAACCTTCCCCAAAAGTTTCGTCAATAATTCCTATTTTCATTCCCTTTAAACTAGGTTGAAGAAAAGTAGTGTAATCAGGAATGGTAACATTGAGACTGGTGGAATCTTTAGGATCATAACCGGCGATCGCTCCTAAGACAATGGCTGCATCTTCAACGGTTCTGGTTAATGGACCAATTTGATCTAAAGATGATCCATAGGCCACCAAACCAAAACGGGATACTAACCCGTAGGTAGGTTTTAATCCCACTACACCACATAAAGAAGCAGGTTGACGAATAGATCCTCCCGTATCCGATCCCAAGGCTACCACACATTCATCAGCAGCCACAGCAGCAGCAGAACCCCCCGATGAACCTCCTGGAACCCGTTCGAGATCCCAAGGGTTAGCAGTGACTTGATAACCGGAGTTTTCGGTGGAACTGCCCATGGCAAACTCATCTAAGTTGGTTTTTCCGACCATTACACCCCCCATTTTCTGTAATTTCTGGGTTACGGTTGATTCGTAGGGGGGGACAAAATTCTCTAAAATTCTGGATGCGCAAGTAGTAGGTATTCCCTTAGTAGACATATTATCCTTAATGCCCATGGGAATGCCCGCTAATAGCCCTATTTCTTCTTTGGCGGCAATTTTGCGATCTACGGCTTTTGCTGTCTCTAAGGCGCGATCTGCTGTAATACAGAGGAAACTTTTAACTTGGGGTTCTATTGCTTCGATGCGTTCTAATGCTTCTGTTGTAATTTCGACAGCAGAACGTTCTTTATTGATTAATTGCTGATGGAGTTCGCGGATAGATGCCATAAATATAACCTGCTTAAAGAAGTCAGGAGTCAGAAGTCAGAAGTCAGAAGTATGGTTACAGCTTTGTTCAAATAGCCAACTTTACTTTTGTCCGACCCCATAGTCCCACGATTAGAAATATTACCATTTTTTAGGAATTAGGGAATGGGAAGGATTGATGAAGTTTCTAATTGTCAAGTCATGTCGACCATTACAAATGATTGATAAATAATAAATTAAACTTAACTTGACTGTTTTTTTAGGGGGGGGGGGTAAAATAGCCACAGGATTTTGTTAGTCAATTGACTCAATTACAAAGGAAGACAAAAATGCTCAATAATCTAATGAATAAATTAGTGCGAATTGTGATTGTTCTTTTTGCAGTCTTTTTATTCGTCGCTAGTCCAGCTTATGCAGCAACAGGAACTGTAAAATGGTTCAATGAAACCAAAGGATTTGGTTTCATTCAACAAGACAATGGAGGACCAGATGTTTTTGCTCATTTTAGTGAAATTACAGGAGACGGATTCAGAACCTTAGTCGAAGGTCAGAAAGTTGAATTTGAGATTTCACAGGGACAAAAAGGACCGCAAGCTAAGAATATTAAGGTTCTTTAAGAAATAATAGGGCAACCCAAAGCTAATTATTTTTCCCAGCGGGGCATAATACTATTATCGAAATAATAGGGTCTAAAACCTG
>DLXW01000278.1:5865-17977 GCA_003448685.1 Cyanothece sp. UBA12306 | reverse complement strand
AGCCCCTACTGACTTCTGACTTGGAGACTTCGTTAAGCCCTGGCAGTTTTTTTATGACTAACGAATCAAAGGTCTTCTAAATTAACTCCCAATTCCTTTAATTTGGTTGCCAGTTTTTCAGCCCTTTGACGTTCTTTTTTAGCTTTTTCTTTCTCTTCAATATAACTCGAAAAAGGCTCCCCATCAGGATGATAAATAATTAATTCCGGTGAACCTAATTGAAACCTAATTCCTAAACGGGGACTTATCCAATCATCAATATCTTCGATAATTTCTAACTCTTGATTATTTCTTAATAGGCCACTAAAATCATTTTTATCAGGATCATAAATGTAATATTCTTCTACTCCATTATGCTCATAAAATAGCAGCTTTTTATTCATTTCTTTTTGGGTATTTCCTGGAGAAAGGATCTCAAAGACTACCTGGGGTGCAATATTATCTTCTTTCCATTGTTGATAAGAACCTCTGTCACCTTTGGGACGACCAAAGACTACCATAATATCAGGTGCTTGTCGTTTTTTATTATTACCTTCTATGGGATACCAAAGTAAATCCCCTGCTACAAATACTTGTTCATTTTTAGCGAATAACCAATCTAAATTAGATTTAATTGTTGTAATCCAACGAAATTGAACCGTATTATCTGACATGGGATTGCCATCTCTTTCGGGATAAATTATTTCTGGTTTATTAATATTTTCTATTTGAGAAACCATTGGACTATTATTTAAACATTAAAACTGCTCACTTTCATTTTAAAGTATAGCACTACCTGTTAAGCTTAGGACATTTATAAAGCTTCAAATTGAGTCATAGTATAATTCTAAATTCTAAATTCTAAATTTTTAATTTCGGACATATCTTAACTTTACAAGACTGAGAAACGTTATAATATAAGCATTATTTGTTTAATTTATATTCAATGACTACTACCCAAACTGTCCCCAAATCTCTCACTTATGATGATTATATCAATGACTGTCCTGATGATGGACAAAAATATCAATTAATTGACGGAAAATTAGTCCCAATGATGCGTCCTATTGGCAAACACGAAGAAATTGGCGGATTTATCTCCCTTGAGTTAGGATTAGAAATTAGAAGGCTACAATTACCCTATTTTATTCCTAATACTGCTGCAATTAAGCCCAATCGGCCTAACACTGGTTATGTACCTGATCTTATTGTCTTGGACAGGGAAAACTTAGTCAATGATTCTTATTGGGAAAAAGCATCATCAATTTCTCTAGCAACATCCGTTAAATTAGTAATTGAGATTGTTAGTTCTAATTGGCGCGATGATTATCTCAAGAAATTCGATGATTATGAAGCATTAGGAATTGAAGAATATTGGATTATTGATTATTTAGCTAAAGGTTCAGCCAGATATATTGGAACTCCAAAAGAACCGACTATTTCTATTTATCAGTTAATTGATGGAGAATATCAAGTCAATTTGTTTAAAGGAGAACAACAGCTTATTTCTAGAATATTTCCCGAATTAGTATTGAAAGCAAACCAAATTTTTCAGGCAGAAAAGCCAACAATGGGTTAACTAAAACGCTTGTAAAACTGAGATCTTGCACCAAACTTAAAAAGTACACAAAACCCGATTTTGAAGGGCTGAAACCCTATTAAATTCCTTGCCATTTAGGTCAAAATCGGGTTTTCAACATCAGGTGCAAGATCTGAGTAAAATGCGCTTTAGCTGACCCGTAATTTTCAGTCTAGCCAGAAACTATTCAGCCGGACTTACTTTATCAATAACTTCGGTGGTTCCATCTTCTTTGACAGTCCAAACATCATAACTGCCTACTACGTCACCATATTCATCAATATCTACATTACCACTCGCTCCTTGATAGTTGATGTCTTCTCCTTGGCGAACCAACTTCATAGCTTCACACGGATCGGTAACTTCTGTTCCTGGGGCATTAGCTACCTCCAAAATTTTACTTTGAATGGCTTCTCCTGTATTAGCATCAGCTGCTTCTGCTGCCAACATCAAAAGGATAGTGGCATCCCAACTATGGGGAACAAAGGCGGTCACATCTTTGCCCGTTTTTTCCTGCCATTTACTGCTAAAAGTCTCTAATGCTTGGCCATTTGCCCCAGGAACAGTCCCTAAAGCCCCAGCTAAAATAGACTTGCCATCAGCAGTCTGTCCTACCTGTTTGACAAAATCATCTGAATAAACCCCATCGGTAAGAAGTACCGTCACTCCTTCGGTTAAACCTTGTTTATAAGCAGCTTGTAACAAAACGCTTCCTGTCTCTGCGTAAAGAACAGCAGCTACTGCATCGGGTTCATTAGCAAAGGAAGCTGCTGCTTCACTATCGAGGGTTGCAGCTTTAGGATCATAACGCACAGGTTTTTCCTTATCGGTGATCTTGCCCCCCTCTTTTTCAAAAGCTGTCATAAATTCCTGTTCAAAACCCACCCCATAGTCATTATTAATTACCACAGTTCCTACATTTTTAAAGCCTTTTTTAGTGGCTAAAGCGGCTAATGCTTGGGCCTGATAGGTATCAGGAGGGGCAGTTCTGGCCCAATAACCCTCAAATTTTCCGGCTTTAGCCTCTTCTGTAAAGACGGGACTGGTACTGCCTGGGGAAATCATCATCACCTTATTCTTAGCTGCAATAGGAATAGCTGCACTAGATACACTACTAGCAAATGCACCTACTATACCTGCTACTTGATCCACTTCTGCTAATTTGGTTGTAGCTGATGCTCCTGCGGTAGGATCGGTTTGGGAATCTTCACTAACTAGGGTAACAGGTTTATCGTTGACCCCATCACAGGCATTAATTTCATCAACGGCTAATTTGACCGCTTCTGGCATATTTTGTCCAATGGAGGATAAATCACCCGTTACTGGTAATAATGCTCCTAATTTTAACCCATCTCCTGAGGCTGCTGGACTGCTATCAGAGGCAGGAGTATTTGTAGTTTCCTCTTGTCCTCCACCCCCACCACAGGCGCTTAGAATGCTGGCACTAAAAGTCACCGTTAAAGCTAAGGCTATGGGAGATTTTAGCGATAATTTTGGGGAAAATCTGTTCATAATCGGTCACTCCTCTCTCAAAATATTGCTTTTGATCAGCTTGGTTTTAGATTTTAACCGAATCTTAAACAAATTTCTGAAGGATTGACAATTATCTGTTTTTGAAATCTTTGTTGAGCGGAGAGGGAGGGATTCGAACCCTCGATGGGTGTTACCCCATAACTCCTTAGCAGGGAGCCGCTTTCAACCACTCAGCCACCTCTCCAAGGCACAGTTAATAATTATAGCATATAAATATTCTTAATCAATAACTTTTTTCTTGATTTTGTTTTTCATTAAGTATTGCAAAGTTTTGTCTCAAGAAGAGGGGGGTAACCCTTAAGATGAAAAACTTAATATATTGATTAGATAACGGAGTAAATTTATCTATGTATTCCACTTTCTTGTTAGCTGCCGCTTCTGTTCCCACTACCATCGAATGGAGCCCTCAAGTCGCTTTTGTCATGATTATTTCTAATGTTGTGGCGATCGCTATTGGCAAATTCACCATTGCTAAACCTAGTGAGGGAACTGGTTTACCTGCTTCTGCGATGTTTGGTGGAATGGGACTGGGTTCTTTACTCGGAACCACTAGCTTAGGCCATATTTTAGGAGTTGGTCTAATTTTAGGACTTGCTAACGCCGGTGCGTTGTAATTTTTGCTGCTAGTCTGAAACATCTGTTGACACTCCCCCCTTAAATCAAAGATTTTAGCGGAGGAGTGTCAAGCTTTGGTTTGATCTGCTTGAGCATCCAAAACTGCGATCGCGGCCATATTAACAATATTGCTAATTTGACAGCCTCTTCCGACAACATGAACAGATTTTCTCATTCCTAATAAAATAGGACCGAGGGTGTCTCCTCCACCCAATTCTTGCAATAATTTATAAGCGATATTACCAGACTGAAGATCGGGGAAAATCAAGACATTGGCATCTCCTTGAATGGCAGAAAAGGGATAGTGTTCTTGGGCTAAAATGGGATTAACTGCCGTATCTGCTTGCATTTCCCCATCGATAATTAAGTTGGGATCTCGCTGTTTAACTAACTCTACTGCCTGTTTAACGCGATCGCATAAGGGGTGTTTAGTGCTGCCAAAATTGGAAAAGGACAACATAGCAACGCGAGGTACAATATGGAGGCGTTGCACAAATTTGGCACTTTCTCGGGCAATATTCGCCAATACTTCGGCCGAGGGTTCAATATTAACCGTGGTATCAGCTAAGAAATAGACACGGTGTTTAAACAGCATTATATAGAGCCCCGAGACGGAAGTAACCTCAGGGTTAGTCCCAATAATTTGCAATGCGGGTCGAATGGTTTCAGGATAGGATTGACTAATACCAGCTACTAACCCATCTGCATCCCCTAAATGAACCATCATTGAGCCAAAAACATTGGGGTTGAGGAGACTTTTTCTGGCCTGGATCAAAGTCATTCCTTTGCGTTGACGTAACTTGAATAATTCCTCTACATAATTGTGAGTTTTAGCAGAATGTTGAGGATCTTCAATGGGAATATCTGGTAGATTTAAGCCTAAGTCTGCAATGCGTTGACGAATTTTGGACCGAGAACCAATCAAAATGGGATGGGCAATGCCTTCTTCGATTAAAATCTGACAAGCTGTGAGAATTTTGTCGTGATCTCCTTCGGGAAAGACGATGCGTTTAGGATCTGTTTTGGCTTTTTGGACGCTGTAACGGATAATTTGTGAGGATACTCCCATCCGTTTTTCTAACGCTTGGGGATAGTCTTCTAGGTTAAAAGATTTTCTCCCTACTCCTGTTTCTATGGCTGCTTTGGCTACCGCAGGAGCTACCCAAAATAGTACCCGATGGTCGAAGGGTTTGGGAATGAGGTAGTCTGGTCCAAAACTCAGTTTTTGCAGTCCATAGGCTCTTAAAACTGAATGGGGTACTTCTTCGTGGGTAAGCTTGACTAAGGCATTAACTGCGGCAATTTTCATGGCTTCATTAATTTCTGAGGCCCTGACATCAAGGGCCCCTCGAAAAATGAAGGGAAATCCCAAAACATTGTTAACTTGGTTAGGATAGTCGGAGCGTCCAGTGGCAATAATGGCATCAGGACGGACATTTTTGGCGGTTTGATACTCGATTTCGGGATCGGGGTTAGCTAGAGCCAAGACGATGGGACTCGGGGCCATACTCTTCAATATAGCCTCGGATAAAGCTCCTTTGACCGATAACCCAATAAAAACATCGGCATTTTCCAGTGCGTCAGCTAGGGTACGAGCAGAAGTAAGGGCTGCAAATTGGGCTTTGTAGGGGTTGATGTCTTCGGTTCTACCTTGGTAAATAACCCCCTGGCGATCGCACATTAGTAGATTTTCTGGCTGTATTCCTAAGGTTAAATGGAGTTTAGCACAGGCGATCGCGGCTGCTCCTGCTCCACAATAAACGATTTTGACTTTTTCTATGGCTTTATCTGCGATTTTCAGGGCATTTAATAGGGCGGCTCCGGTGATAATGGCTGTTCCATGTTGGTCGTCATGAAACACCGGAATTTGCATCTGTTTTTTCAGCTTTTCTTCAATATAAAAACTATCGGGAGCTTTGATATCTTCGAGGTTAATTCCTCCAAAAGTAGGCTCCAGACTTTTGATAATATTGATGAATTGATCGGGATCTGTTGCGTTAATTTCTAGGTCGAAAACATCAATGTCAGCAAAACGTTTGAAGAGGATCGCTTTCCCCTCCATTACAGGTTTTCCTGCTAATGGTCCAATATTTCCTAATCCTAATACTGCTGAACCATTACTGGCGACAGCTACTAGATTACCTTTGGTTGTGTAATTATATGCTTGTTCGGGATCTTGGACAATTTGACGGCAAGGTTCAGCAACTCCAGGGGTATAAGCTAAGGAAAGATCTCTTTGAGTTAAAAAGGGTTTGGTCGGGTTAACTTCTAGTTTACCAGGACGATCATAACGATGATAATTTAGAGAATCTTCGGGTAAAGAAGGCATATCCAAATTCAACATAATTATTACCCTATTTTAGTTGTTATTGATTTTATTAACTTCTATTATTAATATTTCTTCAAATTACAAGTAACTATTAGGTTTAGTTAAAATCTGTTATAGTGTAACCAGAAGATATAGGCTAATGCTAAGTCTTAAAATATTCAGTTAAAAGTAATGAAAGTAACAGAAAATCCTCCTAATATTGATAGTAGTTCTCCTCCCTTAGATTCATCAGCAACCGAATGGGAATTAATGCCTGAACCAGATATTAGTGATATCTTAATTGAGGATAAGCAACCGGTGGATAACATTATTTCAGAAAAGCAACAACGGTTATTAACGTCCTCTGCTTATAGTTCTTTGGAATTAGACATTCCTTTTTTAGTAACAGCCAATGTGGGGTTATTTTATGCCAATAAAAAACCTCCTTTGGTTCCTGATGTAATGTTAAGTTTACGGGTAGAATGTCCAGAAGATTGGCATCACAAGAAGAACCGTTCTTATTTTACTTGGAATTTTGCTAAAGCTCCCGAAATTGCCATTGAAATTGTTTCTAATAAAGTTGGTAATGAGTTAAGTACTAAACTTGAAGATTATCTCGATGCAGGAGTAGGCTATTATATTATTTTTGATCCATTAAATTATTTAAGTGATCAGGTTTTACAAGTCTATAAAAGACAAATAACTAACTATCAATTACAGGATAATTATTGGTTAGAAGACGTTAATTTAGGATTAACTTTGTGGTCAGGTAAATTTGAAGACAAATTTTATGATCGATGGTTGAGGTGGTGCGATAAATCAGGTAATATTTTATTAACAGGGGATGAAAAATTTGAGATAGAAAGACAACGTATTGATCGAATGGCTCAATTATTAAGAGAACAGGGAATAGATCCTGATAATATTTAAGGTATTAGTCTGATTTTGGATTTTGAATTGTCCCTCTATTATGGATAGAAAAAATTAAAAAAGGAGAAGAGACCTTTACTAATCAAGTATTAGAATAATTTAAAAATGAATAAATTGAGAAACCCCATATAAAGCTTAAAATTCAGTCATAGCTTGATTCTGCATTCTACATTCTTAATTCTTAATTTTGCCGATCGCAATAGAATTTTTTTGTCAATTTAAGGTAAAATCCAAAATTCCATGAATAGCTTATCATCTTTTGTTCCCTTTCATCCTATAGCAGCTATTGCAACAACCCCTCAAGCTATCCAAACATTACAACCACTTTGCCAGCAAATTGGTGCTACTCTTCATCTTAGAGAAAATGAGAATAATCTAGAAAATACCTACATTTATCAAACAACTCTCAAGGAGCATCTTCCCACAATTTGGCAGCAAAATAAAGCCTTAATTTTTTGTTTAGCAACGGGAGCAGTGGTGCGATTAATTGCCCCTTTATTAGAGGAAAAATTTCATGATCCAGCAATTATTGTCATTGATCAAATGGGTGAATTTGTTATTAGTTTATGTAGTGGACATCAAGGGAAAGCCGATCAATTAACCCAATTAATTGCCCATTTACTAAATGCTAAACCCATCATTACAGGAGCAGTTAATAGTCTAAATTTGCCTGGAATTGATATCTTAGGTGTACCTTTTGGATGGCGTAAAGGTCAAGGAAATTGGACTAAGATTAGTAGTTTAATTGCCTCTGGAGAAAAAGTTGAAGTAATTCAAGAAGTGGGGTCAACTCTTTGGCAAGATAATCTACCAGAAAATCATCCTTTTTATTTTGGTTTTCCTGAAATCAATGAAACTACCCAAGCTAAAGGTAGAATTTGGATTAGTGCCACTCAAAGACGTTTCCCCGAAGAATCTAATCTCCCTAAAATTCAATGGCATCCCCGTGTTTTATGGGTAGGAATTGGTTGCATTCGAGGGACATCCCAAAGCTTGATTGAAAGGGCAATTAATCAAGTATTTCAACAGCAACATTTAGCCATTGATGCTATTGCAGGAATCGCAACTATTGATCTAAAAGCTGATGAAATTGGCTTAATAGAATACTGCCAAAAACAACAATTACCCCTCAAAACCTTTCCTCCTAATCTTCTAAAAACAGTAGAAGTTCCTAACCCCTCAAATATCGTTGCACAAGAAGTAGGAACCCCCAGTGTTGCTGAAGCATCTGCTATTACTGCTGCTATTTCGTCCCAGACTTCACCATCTTCTTTGATAGTTGCAAAACAAATTATTAAGTCAGAAAATGAAGGAACTGTAACCGTAGCTATTGCCCAATCTAATCTAGAATATACAGGAAGAACAGGACAATTATATTTAGTAGGAATGGGGCCAGGAAGTCTTAATCAAATTACTGCTGCTGCCAAAACTGCTATTAATCAAGCAGATGTAATTATTGGTTATTCCCTCTATTTAGACTTAATTAAACCCCTAAAACGTCCTGGACAAATTATCGAAGCTTTACCCATTACCCAGGAGAAAAAAAGAGCTTTAAGGGCGATAGAATTAGCCCAATGGGGGTTGACCGTAGCCGTTATTTCTTCAGGAGATTGTGGTATTTATGGGATGGCAGGATTAGTTTTAGAAGAACTAAAAAAACAGGGTTGGGATGGTAAAACACCCCAAGTAGAAGTATTCCCAGGAATTACGGCTTTACAAGCCGCTGCATCGAGGGTAGGTACACCTTTAATGCACGATTTTTGCGCCATTAGTTTAAGTGATTTATTAACCCCTTGGGAGGTTATTAAAAAGCGGTTAGAAGCAGCAGCAATGGGGGATTTTGTAACAGCTATTTATAATCCGCGATCGCAAACAAGAACTACACAAATTATCTATACTCAAGAAGTATTTCTAAAATATCGTGATCCACAAACTCCTGTTGCTTTAGTTCGTTCTGCTTACCGAAAAGATGAGGAAATTACTCTAACTTGTCTTCAAGAAATGCTCAATTTTCCCATTGATATGTTGACAACTGTTATTATTGGTAATTCTAGTACTTATAACCATCATAATTGGATGATTACACCGAGAGGGTATAATTCATAATTAAAAGTTTAATGTATTCTATAATAGATAATAAATTAATCAATAGCGGTGATAAGCGTGTATGACCCTAAATGCAGAAATATTAACCCAAACCTTATACGATCAAGATTATTACCTATGGTTACAGACTACGATAGAACAATTGCGCAACAGTCATTTTTCTGCCCTTGATCGAGAAAATTTGATTGAGGAACTAGAAAGTATGGGCAAAAGTGATAAACGAGCTTTAAAAAGCTTATTGACTCGACTCTTGGAGCATTTGTTCAAGTTAGTTTATTGGACATCAGAACGAAACTATAATGCTAATAAATGGAAATCAGAAATTACCGCATTTAGGAAACAAATAAATGATTTACTCAAAGATAGTCCTAGTCTCAAACCCTACTTAGCTGAAATAATCGATGATTGCTTTCTAGATGCACGAGAAATCGTTTCTCATTTAATCAATCAGGAAATTCCTCATAATAAAATTGCAACTATTGAGCAACTTTTAAATAAGGATTGGTTTCCTGAATTATAGCGCTACGCGCAATTAAGAATGCAGAATTAAGAATGTATAATTAAGCTATGACTCGATTTCAAGCTTTATAAATGTCCTAATCGCCTTAGGGACTGCTATAACTTAGAAAAAATTTAAACGTTTACTCATTAAGCTGATTTCATATAATTTATATTCCTGATGATCTTCGCTGTTCTTTAATATTCTTTCTGTGTTTGTCTACATTAAAAATATTATTTTCTAACCAATTCTGTTCTCCTTTGTTAGGTATATTTTTTATTATTATTTCTCCCTCTTGTAATTTACTCTCCGCGTCATTCAGTAATTTTTCTTTTTCCTGTTGATTAGTTTTTTCCTGAGCCAAGGATACTTTTGTATAGACTAAGGTATCAAGAAAATCGAGATAATAACTTATGTTATCTTCCTTTAATAAATCTTGTTTGTCTTGCTCATTGAACTTTGCCATTATTTCTTCTATTTTAACTAATATCTGAGTCACATTATTAAGCAAATTTTTCTTTTTTTCTGGGTCAGTTTCTTGCTCAGCTAAAAGTATTTCTATTCTGATCTTGGTATCCAAAGCAGAACTAATTAGGGTTTGAAAAGTAGTAATAATATCTTTACCATTTACCTGTTTAGTTGCTAATTCTACTGCTTTAGTTGCTAAGTTTTTTGCCTTTTGAAGGTTATATTTTTGTTGATAGTAAAACCATGCTAAGGCGTTGTAAGGTTTAGAAAAATCTGGGGCAATCTCAATAGCTTTAAGGTAAGCTTTTTCCTCCAAGTCTGGCTTTAACCAATCGCCATAATCATGGATACGTGATGCCATACCAAGATGAAAATACATCTGATCTTTTGGCGTGTCGTTTTCTAATTGCCATCCTTTCCATTCATCATCCTCCAGAGATTTTCCGTAAGAGACTAAAAGCGATAATAGACTGTCCCTGTCTCTATCTGTCTCTAACAAGTCTTTTTTCTGGTATATACGCTCCTTATGTCCTTCTTTTTTGATATCTTTCTTGTGCTTTTCCCATCTTACGGATTTTTTCTCTTGATTAATATTGGCTATATTCTCTAAATTATTCCAGTAATGTCTGATATAAGATAGATTTGGCCCAGATTTAGTGGCTAAATATAATGCATCAAGATAATCAGGGGTAGTCTTCAAATTCAAGGCCAATTCCTTTCTTTGCTCATACAATTGCTTTAAGAAATTGTTGTCCTTGTCTTTGTCTTCATTCAACTTTTGTTCATAATCGAAGAAAGAAAGTAGATTATCTGATAGCTCACTGGAATACTTAATAAACTTTTCTTTAGTATTGAGTTTAGAAAAAGATGCTGAATGACGGATAGTTTCGATTAGCTTCTGTTTAGAGCTTCCTACCGTATGATAAGCCTTAAAATAAGGACCCCAATAGTCTCGTAAGTCGGTGAAACACCTTACACCTCCTCGACGGAAGATTTCAATTTCGTTAGGATCAATATATAGGTAAAGTATGGCTTGATCCACCCATGAGATTATCTCTGCGGCACTAAAGCGAGTATTAATGAGTAGCTCGTCTATGGAGATCGAAGCTAAATTTTGTACATTGTCTATTCCTTCATCCCGTAAGCGTGTCTCATGAAATTGGCTAATTCCATCAATTAAACTCAAGGGTAGGGCATCGGACCGACGTTTTTGTATTCCCAATGCTGTGTATCCCACGTGGTTGAACCAACTGATTGCTAAATAGGGAAAATACCCCAGAGAAAAGGCAACAATGGCTATAATACCTCCTGCCAAACCAGTAGCAGTCTGAGTTCCTTGGCTGTTATTTAAAGCATTAATAGCCTCGAATGCAACAAAGTTAAAGGCTATCCCAGAGATCATGGTCAACGCACAATACATATATACACTTAGCTGTAAATCCAGGGTCGTGTAGCGACGGTAAACTAATTGTACAGAGAAGATATAAGAACCAAGGAAACCGAACTGTATAGCTTTTAATGTAACATTTGAACCTGATGCTTCAAGGGAGAGTAAAGTGTTGATTTGCTCCTGATTTGTAAACAAGCACAGGCCTAATATGGTAGTTAAAATTGGAGGTATAGATTGGACAACATAATTCCATTTAACATTGGAACGTTCATTAACAATTTTAAAATATTCACCATAAGCCTCTACGTCCCAATCATCGGGATTCCAATCCTCGTCGCCCAAATGGCGAGCTTGAGAATTGTTTTTTATTAACTCTAAATCTTTCTGTTCTAAATCTCCTTTTACATCAATGCCCAGCAACCAAAATCCTCTTGCTAACTTTCTGCGTTGTGTATCATGTTGAAATAAGAGGTAAGCAACAGCAGAAATTGGAAAAAAACTGCCTAGGGTAGCCCCAATAATGAACTCGAAGTGTTGTGGATTACTACTAAAAAAATAATCTTTATAAAATTTTTCAAATAGCCCCTGAGAGGAGACTGTCAGAAAAAAAACTAAAACCGCAAGTACAAACACACGTTTTAGATGCCGATTAATTTGTTTAAACTTCATTATCTGTAATTCTTGTCACTTTATAAAATATGTACT
>DLXW01000278.1:4780-5652 GCA_003448685.1 Cyanothece sp. UBA12306 | reverse complement strand
TATAAAATATGTACTATTTGCCCTTTAATTTTATAATTAAAGGGCATAGCCCACCCGACTAATTAAACCTTAGTTTGAGAATGTCTTTGACGAATTTCTGCTTCTAACTTATCTAAGATACTGGGGTCTTCTACGGTGGTTTTATCGCCGACAATGTCTTGTCCTGCGGCAATTTGACGTAAGAACCGCCGGACGATTTTACCCGATCGCGTTTTGGGTAGTGCATCGGCGAATTGAATCTCCCCAGGACGGGCGATCGCGCCAATTTCGGTGACAACGTGTTGTTTAAGTTCTTTATCTAAGTCCTCACTGGGGCTATAATTGCCTTCTAAGGTAACAAAAGCAAAAATATCTTCCCCTTTAACCTCATGGGGAATACCCACCACAGAAGCTTCAGCTACCGCAGGATGGGCCACCAATGCAGACTCCAATTCCATCGATCCTAAACGATGTCCGGCCACATTCATGACATCATCGGTGCGACCCAAAATCCAAAAATAGCCATCTTCATCCCGACGCGCACTATCTCCGGCAAAATAGACCTGTTGTCCATCGATGGGAGGAATGGGGTCCCAATAAGTCTTCTGGAAGCGTTCAGGGTTATTGTAAACGGTGCGTAACATACTCGGCCAAGGATGTTTGATCACCAAATAGCCCCCCGTATTATCGGCCACTGTCTGGCCATCTTTGTCGACCACATCAGCCATAATTCCAGGGAAAGGACGGGTAGCCGATCCTGGTTTAGTCGGAATAGCCCCAGGTAAAGCCGTGATCATCACTCCTCCGGTTTCCGTTTGCCACCAAGTATCGACGATGGGACAGCGTTCTCCTCCAATGACACGGTGATACCACATCCATGCTTCGGGGTTGAT
>DLXW01000278.1:0-4573 GCA_003448685.1 Cyanothece sp. UBA12306 | reverse complement strand
ACATCCATGCTTCGGGGTTGATGGGTTCGCCAACGGTTCCTAGTAAACGCAAGGAAGAAAGATCCCGCGCATTAGGGAGTTCTTCTCCCATTTTAATAAAGGCCCGAATTGCTGTGGGGGCAGTATAGAAAATATTAACGCCGTATTTTTCTACCACATCCCAGAAACAACCAGGATTAGATTTACGGGGTGCGCCTTCATACATTAAGCTGGTAGCCCCATTGGACAAAGGACCATAGACAATGTAACTATGACCCGTGATCCAGCCCACATCTGCGGTACACCAATAAACATCCGTATCTTTGAGATCAAAGATCCATTTGGTGGTCATATGGGTATAAAGGTTATAACCTCCCGTAGTATGGACTACTCCTTTGGGTTTTCCCGTACTACCACTGGTATAGAGAATAAAGAGAGTGTCTTCACTGTCCATCACTTCTACAGGACAGTCACCAGAGGCATCCTTTTTGAGATCGTGCCACCAATAGTCCCGTCCTTCTTTCATGGTGACGGGTTCTTTTGTGCGTTCGACTACGATCACTTTTTCAACGCTAGAAGCACCATGTTCTAAAGCTTTATCTACTGCTAACTTGAGGGGAACAGCTTTATCTTTACGAAAACCGCCATCTGCGGTGATGACTAATTTAGCTTGGGCATCTTCGAGACGATCTCTCAATGCTTCTGCGCTAAAACCCCCAAAGACGACGCTATGGGGCGCACCAATACGCGCACAAGCTAACATAGCGATCGCTGCTTCGGGGATCATGGGCATATATATTCCCACGCGATCGCCTTTTTTGACTCCCATCTGTTTCATCACGTTAGCGAATTGACAGACTTCTCGATGGAGTTCTCCATAGGTGAGGGTACGGGAGTCCCCTGGTTCCCCTTCCCAGATAATAGCGGCTTTGTTGCGTCTCCAGGTTGTTAAATGGCGATCAAGACAGTTATAGGACACATTCAGTTGTCCTCCAACAAACCATTTAGCGACAGGAGGCTGCCAGTCGAGGACTTGATCCCATTTTTTAAACCAATGTAATTCTTCTTCTGCTAATTGAGCCCAAAAGCTGGCAGGATCATCTTTAGCTTTTTCGTATAGCTCATTATACTGTTCTAAGCTTTTAATATGAGCATTTTGGGAGAATTCTAGGGACGGATTAAATAACCGTTTTTCTTGTAAAATCGATTCGATGTTGTTTTCTGACATAGCCTAGATGGGTTAGTTATTGTCATTAGTTAGATCTTAAGCCTGATTCTCTCAAATAATGTTCCTCTTAATCCGAATTGGTAGGAAAATTTAACTTTTCTTTGATATTTGCTCTATTGATTTGTGGGAGTGCCAATAAAATCACTGATTTTATGAACACAGTTGGGAACTTTGTCGGGTCAGCTGCAAAATATGAAGTATTGCTATAGTAAGATTGAGCCTAAAATTAATATGCCAAATCCTAAACGATACCAAACAAAAACCCAAGTATCGCGTTTTTGTAAATAGCGAATTAACCAAGCGATCGCTAAATAAGAAAAAACTCCTGAAGAAATAACTCCCAAAATTACCGGAAAAATAATCTCATTAGATAGACCTGTTTCTAATACATCTTTTAATTCTACTAACCCTGCTAAAGTAATCGCTGGAATCCCTAATAAAAATGAAAATCGTGCCGCCGTTGCCCGTTCCAAATTCATAAATAATCCCGCAGTAATTGTCGAGCCAGAACGAGAAACCCCAGGAATTAGAGCCAAAGATTGAGCCAATCCCATTAACAAACCATCTTGTAAACTTAATTGCTCAAAATCTCGTTTATGAATGCCTAACTTTTCTGCTAAAGCTAATAATAAAGCCATCACAATTGAAGCAATAGCAATTGCCCCCATACTTCGTAAAGGAGAATTATCTAAATCAGAAATTAATAGTTTCATTAATAACCCAAAAAAGACAATAGGCAAAGTTCCTAGGGCAATACCCAATGCTAAACGAAAATCATGGGATTGATAATCAGAATTACGAATTGCTTGAACCATTCCTCGCGTAATTTGACTTAGATCTGACCAAAAATAGGATAAAACCGCAATAATACTACCTAATTGAATCACTGCTGTAAAAGTTACCCCAGGATCACCCCAACCTAAAGTTACAGGAACTACTTTTAAATGAGCGGTACTACTAATAGGTAAAAATTCTGTCAATCCCTGTACCATACCTAAAACAATAGCTTGAAACCAGTTAAATTGGGCAATGGGAGCATTAGCAACGTCCGATACAGCCGGTTGAGCCATTAAGCTAGAATTAGACAATAGGGTTAAACTGCTACTAAGAGCAAAAAAACTCATAAATTCTAGAGATTGGCGATTGAATTGAGTCATAGTAATTGGTATCGAGGAATTGAAATTAATCTTAGACTTCAAATCTAAAGTCTCAGCGATTTTATCTTAAAAACTACACTTACCTTTCACTTAGTTGTGGTGTTAATCATAAGAAAATCTTATATTTTGTGAGAAAGCAAGTTGAGAAAAGTCAATATTTTCAAATTTTTCAACAATTATATCAATTTTGCCTAGTTTTCTCTTGTTTTAGCTGTCACACTGTTTCTGTTTAAAAAATTTTGATAGTGTAAATGTAAGTATTGAGTGGCTAAGGCAACTAAATAAATTCTGTGCTTTGATAAATACTCAATAAGCAATATTTAAGACAATTAAAACTGATTTTTCCCCTTTGTTAATCTTAAACATGATTATAATGATGCTCCTTAAAGAAAATTACGATTAGAGATTTGTGCCTAATCTGTAGTTCTTCCATAACATTTAAAAAGTATTTCTTAAGCCAATTATGCTCAAAATTTCGCTAATCTAATAGCTAGAAGTGCTTGAGCCAAATCTATTGCCATTCAAAAAAGGAGCTAAACTTAATGTCAGACCTCAATCGCGGCATCATGAAGTTTGAAGGAGCCGACAAACCTGTCCTCGTCGGTGTTTCTGCTATTCTGGTTTTAGGAGCTATTACCGGACTTATTATCTGGGCTCTCAAAACAGCTTATAGTATGGGTTAAGTTGTTTTGATGTCTTGTGAATTTCCATTAAATTCTTAAACAAGAAATAGGGAACAAGCAACAGTAAATAATTAGTAAATAATTAGTAATTAATAACTGTCACTGTTTCTCATTCTTAATCTCCTAGTTTTTCGCTGATTATCTTGTTAACCTTAGATTCTAATTTTGTAGCTTTCACAGAACCTGCTCCTTTATTGGGGCAGGTTTGGCTTGATTTAACCGCAATCGCTATTATGCTTTTGTTTTCTGCTTTTTTATCTGGATCAGAAACCGCTATCACCGCTTTTGACAATTTTAAACTTCGAGGACTCATTGAACATCAAGGAGATCCTTCAGGAATCTACCGCTTAGTTCTCGAAAATCGGCGGCGTTTTATTACCAGTCTTCTAATAGGTAATAATCTGGTTAATAATTTTTCAGCTATCCTTACGAGTAACTTATTTGCCATTTGGTTGGGTAATGCGGGTTTGGGGGTAGCAACTGCAATTATTACAATTTTAATTTTAATTTTTGGGGAAATAACGCCTAAATCATTAGCAATTATTAATAATAAAGCATTTTTTAGAATTGCTGTTCGTCCTATTTTTTGGCTATCTCAGCTACTGACAGCGATCGCCATTGTGCCAATTTTTGAAACTATTACCCAAAAGACAATTCAGCTTTTTCAAGGAAAATATGATAAAAATCCACAATCTGGAGAATCGATCACAGATTTACAGTTGATGATCGAAATCTTGGGAGGTAAAGGACAATTAGATCTTTATAAACACCAGTTACTCCATAAAGCTTTAATGCTCGATCAATTAATGGCTAAGGATGTGGTTAAACCTCGCATTGATATGACCACAATTTCCCATGAATCGAGTTTACAAGCTTTGGTGGATTTATCCCTCGAAACTGGCTATTCTCGGATTCCTGTTCAAGAAGAGTCTAAAGATCAGATTTTGGGTATCGTTAACCTCAAACAAGCACTCCAAACCCTCGAATCTGTGGCCAAAGACAAACGTTCTGAGATTAATGTGACAGAGGCTATGGATGCCCCCATTTATATTCCTGAAACCAAGCGAATTACAGATTTACTCAAAGAAATGCTTCAGAAACGATTTCATATTGCCATTATAGTCGATGAATATGGTGGAACTGTGGGTTTGGTAACCTTAGAAGATATTTTGGAGGAATTAGTTGGGGAAATATACGATGAAACCGATTCTCCCTATGTTCAAAAAACTTTTTTTGGGCGCGATCTCCAACAGCCCAAATCTTTGAATTGAATAAAGTCCCAAAGGGTTGCTAATCTTGAATAGATATGCTACGATAGTTAATCGTGACATAAATGGGTCGATGCCCGAGTGGTTAATGGGGGCGGACTGTAAATCCGCTGGCTATGCCTACGCTGGTTCAAATCCAGCTCGGCCCACCATTTTATAATTCAGAGTAATCTGATCAAAGTTTGCTAATTTGGATTATCAACTCGTCTTTGCCTTTGTAGCTCAGTGGTAGAGCACACCCTTGGTAAGGGTGAGGTC
>DLXW01000122.1 GCA_003448685.1 Cyanothece sp. UBA12306 | reverse complement strand
TTTTTTTAGATTAATCCACTGTTCATCTTGGAAAACACCCAACATGGCACTGGTAACAGTCCAAGAGCCAGGTTTTTGTACCCCACGCATTACCATACACATATGACTCGCCTCCATTACCACCGCTACCCCTTGAGGTTCTAAAATTTCTTGAACAGCTTCAGCAATTTGACGAGTTAGGCGTTCTTGAACCTGTAAACGACGAGAATACATTTCTACGATCCGTGCCAGTTTACTTAAACCAACTACCTTTTGATTAGGAATATAAGCCACATGAGCTCGTCCCATAAAGGGCAACATATGATGTTCACAAAGACTAAAGAAATTAATATCCCGTACCAAAACCATCTCACTGTGTCCCTCATCAAAGATCGCACCATTGACTAGGGTTTCTAGGGACTGATCATACCCCTCTGTCAGGAACTGCATCGCCTCTGCAACTCGCTTAGGGGTTTTTAGTAGTCCTTCTCGATCAGGATCTTCTCCTAATGCTTCTAACATCGTTCGGACAGCTGTCATCATTTTTTCCTTGTTGATTTCAGTATCCCGATGGAATTGGGCTGGTTGTCCATTGTGGGTATTGCGGTCTGGCCTGCTAGAAACTCGCTCAACTAGGTTGGGGCTCAGATTTGTAGAACCGTTAGCATTAAGGCGGTTGAATCCGTTGGAAGAGGCTATTGTCATAATTAAAGTAAAAACGCTAATCTTGAGGTTACAGAGTTCCAGCACTCGGTAGAATGGTTATTTCTTCAATAACGGCCTCGGCTGGTAAGAGGGCTGCGTGAAGAATAGATTGGGCAATGGTATCGGGACTAAGCATGGCTGAACGCTTAAAGTCGGCCTGCACCGTATCCGTATCCCAAATGGGGGTATTGACTGCTCCTGGAGTGATGGTAACAACACGAATACCATTGGCTCGTTCCTCGGCAGCTAGCACTTGGGAAAAAGTCACTAAGGCCGCCTTGCTGACGCTATAGGCACCCCATTCGGGGAAAGCATTAGCAGCAGCAACGGAAGAAACATTGATAATGGTTCCTCGTCCGCGATGGCGCATTCTGGGTAAAATACCCTGAACACATTGAAAAATACTCGTCAGGTTCAAATCCATAACCCTTTGCCAGTCAGATAGGGATGTATCCCTGAGCAAGTTTGTATACCCCATTCCTGCGTTATTGACTATAATATCAATGTCACCGAAATCCTCAATAATCCCTTGGATTCTTGCTGGTATCTCGGTTAACTGACTCAGATCCATAACATAGGTTTGGGCTGATACTCCCACTTCTCTAGCGCCTTGGGCGACGGCTTCTAGTGGTTCTGGGGAGCGACTGACTAGAGCTACATCGATTCCAGCTTTAGCAAAGGTCAAAGCGGTAGCTTTACCAATCCCACTACTGGCTCCTGTAATAATGGCTCGTAGTTGACTTGAAGAAAAACTCATGATATAATTCGGCTTCTATTAACCTGCTGCTGTCTTCGGGATAACTCCACAAGTTGTCACATCCGTCTTGATCTTAGGTATAGTGCGCTACTACTAAACACCCATCAAAACAGTAACAAGAAGCAGACTTAGGTTAAGTCATCCATAGTTTAGATTAATCGAGATCAGGCCAGAAGGTTCTGGTCTACTCGAATATTTGTTACAAATCGTTACTTCGATTATAACATTCCCAGGAGAATTATTAAATTTTTTTTAACTCTCCAGAAAAACCCCGATCTGACGGTACTTTTGATAGCGTAGTTGGCGGCGTTGCTCAGGGCTCAGAGCAGACAGATCGTCTATAGTATCCAAGAGGGTTTGTTTGAGTAAGTTAGCAGCTTCTACGGGCTTACTATGTGCTGCTCCAGAGGGTTCTGGGACAATTTGATCAATAATACCTAATTCTTTGAGATCTGAAGGAGTAATTTTCAGAGAAATAGCTGC
This sequence comes from Cyanothece sp. UBA12306, assembly GCA_003448685.1. Classification (GTDB taxonomy): domain Bacteria; phylum Cyanobacteriota; class Cyanobacteriia; order Cyanobacteriales; family Microcystaceae; genus Rippkaea. Next base: position 2,817 of record DLXW01000122.1, on the reverse strand, counting down.
TTGGGGTGATTTTTGGCTATCTTTCCAAAGAATAGCAGCACAGGCCTCGGGTGTAGCTACCATATAGACAGCGTGTTCGAGCATTAATAAGCGATCGCCTACTCCAACTCCCAAGGCTCCTCCCGATCCCCCTTCTCCGATCACAGTACAAATAATTGGGACATCTAAGCGGAACATTTCGCGCAGATTATAGGCGATCGCCTCTCCTTGTCCTAATTTTTCGGCTTCCACTCCAGCCCAAGCTCCAGGGGTGTCAATAAAAGTTAAAATCGGCTGATTGAATTGGTTAGCTCGCTCCATCAACCGCATCGCTTTACGGTAGCCTCCAGGGGAAGCCATGCCAAAATTACGGGCCACATTATCTTTAGTATCCCTTCCCTTTTGTTGCCCTAAAATTGTCACTGGACGACCCCCTAAGCGAGCAACTCCCCTTACTAAAGCTGGATCATCAGAACCACAGCGATCGCCGTGTAATTCAAACCATTCATCGGTGATCGCTTGAATATAGTCGAGGGTACTAGGACGACGGGGATGACGAGCTAATTGGAGACGTTGAGCAGGGGTTAAAGTGCTAAAAATTTCTTGGCGCAACTGTTCAGCACGACGTTCGAGTTGCGCAATTTGGTCGGAGACATCTACATTATTTTCTTCGGCTAATTCTCGAATTTGATTAATACGGGCTTCTAATTCCCATAAAGGTTTTTCAAAATCCAAGAGAAAGGTTCGGCGTTCGTTTTTACTCATAGAATCCCGAATGGCTAATAAGGCAGCAGATCAACATTTGATTATATCTTAGATTAGTTGATTAATTAAGCAGTAAGCGGCTAAAGAAGGTTGGGGAGACAGCCAAAAACTAATAATTAACCCCCTGTTTTATTATCAGGGGGCATCCAAATGATGAATCTTGACTGATTAACTAACCTTGGTTTTCTCTTTTTTAGAGTTTAGTTGACGCTTGAAGAATGTGCCGAAACCGATGGCTGTTCCTGCTCCAAGGATGGTTAGGGGTTCGGGAATTGTCTGTCCACCATTAGACTTGACATTCCTCATTATTATTTGCCCAGGTAGGTTTTCTGAGAAATTTACACTAAATAAGTTCAATGGCATTTGAGCAGTCTGCGGTGTTGGTTGATTAGGATTCAATTGCTCCAAAATTTTTTGTTCAACGTTCTGTTCACTATCTCCAAAAAATATATATGTTGCTAGAGCGTCGGGTATGTTAAAATCAACTGATACTGAAGCTTGATCACTATCACTATTTTTACTCATAGTTACTGTAAAGCCAGCCTTAGCAGCGATAGTATCAATCTCAAATTCTTGTTTAAATCTTAATGAAACACTGGAGTTAAAACCTTGGTCAGCATTAGCAGTGAGACTGAAATTAGACAATCCAAAGTTTATATTTAGGGCTTGTTGAGGAAAAATGGGGTTATTTGTTAGATAATTTGAAGCAGTTGCCTCAGATATCATTCCTTGATTAGGAACATTAGCTTCGACTACGACAGATGTTATTTATCGGCAAGGCATTATACTGCGAGGTTAATATAGCTTCTCCTCTAGCAAAGGCTACTGCAAATGCCGGCTTTATAGGCATAAGCAACCCTGGTATTGAGATACTAAAAACACCTAATAGCAGGTTATTTATTCGTATTTTCACGATCTTTTTCCTTGATTTAAATAGCTATTTGTGATTAACATCTTTCATTATACAGTTAGTTAGCATTGTATATTTAATTGTTCATATTTTGTAACTTAATTATACAAAACCCAAAACTGTGCATAATAAATCTAAAGTCCCAGTTAACCCATAAAAAAACTACCTATAGCTTTTTTAACTTAATATTTGGGCTAATGCTGCTAAAAGTCTTTGGTTTTCTGGTTCAGTTCTAACAGCCACCCGAAAATAGCGATCGCCTAATTCAGGAAAACTCAGACAATCACGGATTAAAATTTGATCATGTTCTAATAATTCCCTTTGTAATTGGGAACTAGGAACTTGAGTTTTAACTAATAAAAAATTAACAGAACTCTTGATGGGTTCAAGTCCTTTAATCTTGGATAATCCCTCAAATAAGGATTTACGGGCCCGAACAAGCCATTGCCAAGTTTTTTCTTGGAATTCTTGGTCTTTAATAACTTTTTCTCCTACTATGGCCGCCAAAATATTGACTGACCAAGGATCACGCCAATTTTGCCATTGTTGAAGACGATCCCGGTGAGCGATCGCATAACCTAAACGAAGTCCAGGTAAACTGTAAAATTTAGTGAGCGATCGCACTATTACCAAATTGGGATAATTGAAAACCAGAGGAATTAGACTTTGTTCCTCATCAGGAGTTAAAAAGTCCATAAAGGCTTCATCTAAAATCACCAAAGCAAATTGTTCAAGTAAAGGTAATAGGGTTTCCCTCGCCAATAGCTTACCCGTGGGATTATGGGGATTATTAACAATTAACCCGCTAGATTGAGGATTAACGATATTCAATCGTAAAGAACAAGAATCTTTGTCCCATTGCAGTGGATAAGTTGTCACTTTAGCCCCAAAACCTTGTAAAGCTCGCCAGTAATCTCTAAAAGCAGGGACAATCAGATAGGTTGTCTGGTATTGAGCTAATTCTCGCCCTGCCCAGGTTAATAACTCCGCTGCACCATTGCCAGGCATGATCCAATCAGGCGGAATTTGATGATATTGGGCTAAGGCTGCTCGCAGTTTCCTGTAGCTCGGATCAGGATAGTTATTGATTTGAGAAAGTCCTTGGGTAAGGGAGACCATCGCCTGAGCAGGAGGGCCTAGGGGAATCGACTCCATCATGGAAG
>DLXW01000365.1:9265-15076 GCA_003448685.1 Cyanothece sp. UBA12306 | reverse complement strand
ATGAGACGACTATACCAACAGGGATATCGCCCTGATTTCCTCATCGATGTCGGTTCATCCCACGGTATTTGGTCCCATACTGCTAGTAAATTTTTTGGGGACACTCGTTTTATCCTAATCGATCCGTTAATGTCTAAGTATGAAAAAGCCGCCAGAGACTTTTATTTTAAACAAATCCCCAATTGCCAATTACTTGAAGTAGCTGTTTCTAATCAGACAGGAAAAACAACATTTCAGGTTTCCCCTGATCTTTATGGCAGTTCTTTATTAAATCCAGCAGATTACCGAACTTATGAGACTATTGAAGTCGATGTTTTAACCCTCGATCAAATTGCTCAAACCTATCAGGTGACTGGACGAGGGATTTTAAAGCTAGATGTTCAATGCGCTGAACATATTGTGTTAGAAGGTGGTAAAAAGTTTTTAGAACAAGTTGATGCCATTTTTGTAGAATTGTCCCTTGTCCGTTATGATACTAAGGCGCTTATTTTTCTAGAAATGCTCAACTTCTTAGATAATCTTGGCTTTCGTTACTACGACGAAACAGGAGAATGGCGATCACCAGTGGATGGAACTTTACTACAAAAAGAACTTCTCTTCTTAAGACATGATTTATTGGTTTTTCAAACCGATGGTAATTGAGAAAGACAAAAAGTATTAGCGTATCAGTGTATGATTATAAAAAATTACAACCTGTATTGGCAGCTTGGACATTGTATTTAACTAACAACAAATAAATTATTATTTGATTGTCTTTTATGTTTTCGTAATTTAATAACATTTTCAAGAGAATCTTTATGCCTTTAAAAAAATCAGAAAATCGTAAAGGAGTGGTTAGTATTATTGCGAATCTTCCTCTACTAAGAAGAGTCAAAATCATCAAAGAACTATTCATAAAAAAATTAGATAAACTCTATTCAAACTTATTTAATTTAGATAAAAAAGCTGATATTTTACTCCAGAACGATACACCACTTCTCAAGGCTTCTTTAGCCATTATTCAATCTTTAAAAAGCATTAGGCAAGATATTCAACAGAATTTCCAATTACTATTGTTAGAGTTTCAGAAAAACTTTACACTATACTTGACAAAGTTAAGTAAGCTCGAAAGTAAGGTAAGTCAATTAGAAGAAAGTATCAGGGAAATTAGCCAAAGTCTTGAAGATAATCACCAAGCTCAACAACAAAACTTTACAAAGGTAAGTCAATTAGAAGAAAGTATCAGGGAAATTAGTCAAAGTCTTGAAGATAATCACCAAGCTCAACAACAAAACTTCAAAAAAGTGTTGAATGTAGTTGATAATCAGTCAAAAGTAATTTTGCTAAAAAATGGTTTTTCAACGCCAGAAATTGGCTTAATGTGTTATCTGTATTCCTATCTTCCTCATCGCCGTGTTATTGATATTGGGGCTAATATTGGTGAAACTTCAAAATACTTACTTAAAGCAGGATATGAGGTTTATGCTTTTGAACCTTTTCCACCAGTTTTTCAAAAATTAAATGAGAGAATTGGCAATAACTCAAATTTCCATAGTTACCAATTAGCTGTGGGTGCTAGTGATGAAAAAAAAATATTTTATATTGCTAGCGATAAGTCAAAGTCAGGTAAATATAAAGATTCTACACTGTATAATAGTTTGGTTAAACACTCGATGCCAGATGAATTATCATTTGTTGATACCATTAGTGTTGATGTCAGAAGTCTGTCTAGCTTGCATGATTCTTTAGATATACCTTCAGATATTGGATTAGTAAAAATTGATACTGAAGGATATGATATCGAAGTGATTCGAGGAATGGCAGATTATCGCTATCCAGTTGTGGTTGCAGAATTTTGGGATGCACAGTTTCCCTTTGGTCGTTTTGGTGCTATGAATCAATTAGAAGGATTAGTAAGTGAAATGAATAGTAAGGGCTATAATTGGTACATTGTACTTTATCAAGTTTGGGGAAATCCTCAATTTGCTTTTTATTGTAACTATTCTCAATCTGTTGAAAATAGCTGGGGAAATATATTTTTCTTTCAAGAGTATGATGTTTTTTCCAAAGCATCAATGTGGTGTTCAGCCACACTTCCGACTGCTTTTTTCTTTTAGCCTTTAGCCATTTATATTAAAATGTTTAATGAAACATTTGTGCTAATTTTTATTTGTCCCACAGCCTACTTTGCTAAAGCTTTGATTATTTGTCAATATTAAATTATCAAGAAAAATATTTAGCAATCCTAAACCTATGTTTGATGCTCTCGCCGAACGCTTAGAAGACGCTTGGAAAAAACTCCGTGGTCAAGACAAGATTACCGAAACTAACATCCAAGATGCCCTCACAGAAGTACGTCGCGCCTTATTAGCCGCAGATGTTAACCTCCAAGTGGTCAAAAATTTCATCGCAGATGTAGAACAAGCGGCCGTCGGCGCAGAGGTCATTGCTGGTGTTAACCCTGGCCAACAATTTATCAAAATAGTTTATGACGAATTAGTCAAAGTCATGGGGGACAGCAACGTCCCTCTGGCCACAGCAGAAACTACCCCCACTGTGATCCTGATGGCTGGGTTACAAGGAACAGGAAAAACTACTGCTACTGCTAAACTTGCCTTGTATCTACGCAAACAACAACGCAGTTGCCTCATGGTAGCTACCGATATTTATCGTCCGGCGGCTATTGACCAATTAATTACCCTAGGACAACAAATTGAGATTCCTGTCTTTGAACTCGGAAGCGAAGCCAACCCCGTGGATATTGCCCGTCAAGGTGTGGCCAAAGCCAAAGAGATGGGACTCGATACCGTCATCATCGATACCGCAGGACGACTGCAAATTGATGAAAGCATGATGGTGGAATTGGCGCGCATCAAAGACACGGTCAAACCTGATGATACCCTGTTAGTGGTCGATGCCATGACCGGTCAGGATGCAGCTAATTTAACCCGTACTTTCCACGAACAAATAGGCATTACGGGGGCTATTCTCACCAAAATGGATGGGGATACTCGTGGCGGGGCGGCACTCTCTGTTCGTCAAATATCGGGGCAACCGATTAAATTTATTGGGGTTGGGGAAAAAGTTGAAGCTCTACAACCGTTTTATCCCGATCGCATGGCATCCCGTATCCTCAATATGGGGGATGTTCTCACCTTAGTAGAAAAGGCACAAGAAGAAATCGATATTGCAGATGTGGAGAAGATGCAGTCGAAAATTCTTGAGGCCAAATTCGATTTTAATGACTTCCTCAAGCAAATGCGCCTCATGAAGAATATGGGTTCATTTGGTGGTCTATTAAAGATGATTCCTGGGTTAAATAAACTCAGTAGTAGCGATATTGAAAAAGGGGAAGGCGAACTTAAAAGAACTGAATCTATCATTAATTCCATGACCCTCGAAGAACGGAAAAATCCTGATTTATTAGCAAAATCTCCCAGTCGTCGCCGTCGCATTGCTAAGGGATCAGGTCATGGAGAGTCAGAAGTTAGCAAGTTGGTTAGCAATTTTACCCGTATGCGGAGTATGATGCAGCAAATGGGACAAGGTGGAATGCCTGCTATGCCTGGAATGGGTGGCGGAATGCCTGGAATGGGCGGTGGAATGCCTGGAATGGGCGGTATGTTTGGCGGGATGGGTGGCCAAACTCCTCCAGGATTTCGGGGTCATGGTGGAGGCAAGAAAAAGAAGAAAAAAAACAAGAAGAAAAAGGGTTTCGGAACCTTATAAATTAGTCAATTTTTATCACGTAAAGGTCAACGTCTGTTGATCTCTATACCCAGTAAACTATATCTCTAAAATGATGACAATTTCAACATCTGAAAACCTTAAAAGTTTATATAAAGAAGATTATAATCTCTGGCTGGAAACGACAGTCAAGCAACTAGAGTTAGGTCAATTTTATGCCATAGATTGGGAAAATTTAATTGAGGAAATAACCCAATACTGCTCGGTTAAGCTCAAAACCCTTGTTGTGACTGCGGGGGAGCACCGGAGCACCGGAGCGGGGGAGAAAACCGAAAACCACTCTCCCTGCTCCGTTCTCCGAAGTCCCCTGCTTACCGTACTGAAAGTCAAAATCCTTAACCGAGCAGTATTGTCTGGTTCCCTAGTTTTTGAATTCATTAAAATTGTTTTCTTGGTGGTATGAATTACAAAATCTGAGCTTCATTCGATTCGGTGAAAACTAGAAATCTTTTTACCTTACTTAAGTCACAAACTGCTGTAATCAAATTTTTAAGACCCTACTTATTTTACTGAGCAGTTTTTCTATTAAACTCGGTTGAGGATCATAAGGTTGAGCTTTACCCGTAAAATTAGGACAATTTTCTGGTTCATACAAATAACGATAATGTAAAAATATTTCTCGATAAGGGATCTCTAAATTTTCTCCTAGACAAAGTCTATTGAAGGCAGACAAAGGAACACCAATATAATGGAGATAGGTTAAAAGTTGCTCTTTATCATAGAGTAAATTATCCCGTAATTCAAAATGAGGGGAAGTAACAGAACATCCTGTTTTTTGTTCTGGGGGTAAATTTAAGGAAAAATTATAGGCAGAAACTGCTCCTTTCATGACCATGTAGTTTAAAATAGTCTGATCCGGTGCATTGGGATATAAAATGTCTGCTTCTCCTGCTTGAAGTTGTTCGATTAACCAGTTTCTTTTTTCAGCAGGAAATATTCCTTTCTTAGAAGCATAAAACCCAGCGCAAAAAATTTCTTGTCTAATTCTTTCTTGAGAAAAAACTTGATTTAATTTATCAGATTTAACATTAAAAACATGGGTGGGATCTTTGTATTGAAAGTCATAAACTACAAAATCATTTTGTTTTAATTGTTCAAAAATGTAGTCTAATTTATTAAGCACTAAAACATCGCCATCAAAGTAAATAAACTCGTCAAAAGGACTGCCTTGATCAAAGGCGCAAAATCTGCGGTGCATTCCTAAACGATAGACTCCTTGAATGCCTTTACTGTGCCATAATTCAAGAATAGATGGATGAGTTTGCCAAATTTCTGTGGCGAATTGTTCCCATCTTTTGATAATTTCATTATTATCAAAAAGCCGAACGTTGTCCCGTTTTTTGATTTCGTTGGTAACTTTTTCTAATCTATGATCATAGGGAATGATGCAAACCGGAAAATCTTGACCAACATTGACATCAATACTATTGAGTAAAGCAACCAGTTGATCATAAACAAGATCGTTAGCCAGAGTATAAATTCCTTGGAGCATAAAAAAATCCAGATGATCTTAATTAAGGATGAATACTACCGTCGGGCATAATCGCCTCCATTAAATTGATATCATTGATATTACTGTTACGGAATTTAGCACCTCTGAGATCTCCACCTCTTAGAGAGGCATCAATCATATTGGCTTCTCGCAAAATAGCATCAATTAAATTGGTTCTATGGAGTAAACTATAACCTAAATTAACATGGCGTAAAATTGCTCCTCTGAGGTTGCATCCCCTGAGATTAGCTGAACTCAAATCAGTTTCATTGGCAAGATTTAGTCCCTGTAGATTAAATTCTGATAATGTTACTAAACTTAGATTATTTTCCCTTAAAACGGCCCGAGAAAGATCTGCTCCTTTCAAGTTGGCACGACTAAAATTAGCCCCTTGCAAAAACGCCTCTTCTAGGTCACTATTACGTAATTTACTTTCGCTGAGATCGGCCTTGTAGAGGTTACCATGACTTAGATCAGCCTCCATGAGATCAGCTTCACTAAGATCGGCCCGACTCAAATTAGCCCCGCTTAGATCAACTCCACTGAGATCAGCTTCACTAAGATCGGCCCGACTCAAATTAGCCCCACTCAAA
>DLXW01000365.1:8112-9068 GCA_003448685.1 Cyanothece sp. UBA12306 | reverse complement strand
AATTAGCCCCACTCAAATTAGCACTTCTAAGATCGGCATTGGTAAGATTAGTTTGTTTGAGATTAGCATCAGTTAAATTGGCACTAATCAGGGTAGAACCTTCTAAATTCACCCAACTGAGATCGGCGTGACTAAGATCAGCCCCCGTTAAATCAACTCCAACTAATTGGGCGCTAATGAGCTTAGCATGGATTAAATCAGCCCGATTGAGATTAGAATGGCTGAGATTTGTTCCACTTAAGTTAGCCCAATCTAAAGCTGTGCGACTTAAATTAGCTTCGGTGAGAATTGCTTGAATGATATCTTCTCGCTGGAAATCTTGCCGACTAAAATCCCGTTCACCCTGGCTATAACGCCAGATCATTTCCTGAGCGTCCATAAATGCTGCCTTGATCAAACCTGTGTTTGACATAGTGCCAATAGATAGATTCCTTGCGATGGTTTCTGTAATAGTTGACATGGTAAAGGGTTAGGGTCACTAGACAAATCTATCTCATTTCGTGATCTTTGTCTGTGTTTTAGATCAACAAAGGCAATTTTTAACGAGTCCATGATAGATAGGTTAACTGACTAGCGGTTTGGTGAATTTGGTCAATATTTTGGATCAATTGTCCACAACTATCCCAGGTTCCCCCCAGAAGCATTTGTCGAGAGCCTTCTCCCAAACAAATATGACCTAACCAGTCTCCAGATTCAATGGATAAGGTTTCTAAGTTGACGGTAATCTCTTGTTGAGGATGGGTTTGGACTAGGGTTTGTAATTCCTTAATGACTTCGGGTTTAGCTGTCACACAGGGAATGCCATTGGCAATACAGTTACCAAAAAAGATTTCGGCAAAGCTTTCGCCCACAATGGCTTGAATGCCCCAACGCATGATAGCTTGGGGGGCGTGTTCCCTAGAGGAACCACAACCAAAATTGGCGTTAACGATTAAAATCTTGGCTCCCTGGTATTG
>DLXW01000365.1:828-7927 GCA_003448685.1 Cyanothece sp. UBA12306 | reverse complement strand
GGGGTTGATCAAAGGGGTGTTGTCCCTTCAATTGGGCGCGATCATCAACAAAGACTTGTTGACCTAAACCGTCGAAGGTAACACAACGCAAAAATCGCGCCGGAACGATGCGATCGGTATCAATATCATCCCCTATTAGGGGAATACCAGGTCCTGAAATTGTTTTTATTTGGCTCATCCATTGACTCCTATGGGGTTCATTTACGGGCAATCACAAAAAAGGTGGTAATGTCTTGCCAAACACCTTTGAGGGTGGCTAAGGTTTCAATTTCTTGATCATATGCTCTTTTTAAGGTTTGGAGTTGTTTGTCCGATAACAATTGTAGAGGATTTCCTTTGGGATTAATCCAAGTTGGGTTACCTTGCCACCAATTTTTGGCTTCCTCTAGGCTAATATAGGCTCCTAATTGTTCGGTGGTAATTTTAATTTCTCGAAATTTAGCTTTTTCTAATATTTGATAGCATTTTTCGGGGGTTCCTAATGGCTGATTCCAATTGGGAAGATCTATACCATACATAGTAGCACATAATCTAACGATAATTGGAGTTAAAAAGGCATTTTCTGAATAACAAGAAAACGCAACAATACCCCCTACTTTTAGCCAAGAATACCACTGGCGTAAATTAGCAGAAATATTGGTAAACCAGGGTAGAGCTGAAGAACATAAAATTACATCAAAACTATTGTCAGTCAAGGACAAATAATCCACATCTGCTTGCATTAGTTCAATGTTGTTTAATTGTTCTTGTTTAATCTTTTTTATTGCTGTTTTCAACATTCCTGACGAAAAGTCTACAGCAAGAATTTGTCCGGTTTTATTCAATTTTTTGCTGGCTTCAATAGCTGCAATTCCAGTTCCTGTAGCAATATCTAAAATTTTTTGTCCTTTTTCTATTGGAGTTAATTCAACTAATCTGATTCCTCGCTCAATACTATAGCGAGTATCGTAGTTGTTTTGGCGTTGATCAAAAAAATCAGTTACCTGTTTTTTATAAAGCTCTTCGGTTAATTCTTGGTTAAATAATTGAGTCATTTTTTCTGGATTAGTTTTAATAAAAAATGCTATATTTTTTTTGTTTTTTTGAGTTGTTTTAAACTCCATTAATGAAAGTAGATTATAAAAAAATCGCCACATTAATTTAGTGGCAATAGTTTAATTAAAGCATCAGTTAAAGCTGATCTATCTCATAATGCTCCAGCTGCTGTTTGATCTAATACCCCAGACCCTAAATGACTGGTTAAATTAATGGCTTGTAACACTGGTTTGCCCTCTATTCCTTGGGGATAGTCAATCACACTTACTCCTCCATTTCCTTGTTTAATATTCCAGAAATTAGCTGGTTTTAACCCTAAGAGATAACATAAAATAACTTTATTAATGGCATCGTGGGCAACTACAATACCTGTTTGATAATCCTTAGAATTACCGTACTTTTCTACCAATTGATTCCAACAAGCGATCGCCCTATCCCAAACCTGTTGTAAATTTTCTCCTTCTGGCATTTGTACAGTTTCTGGGGACTCTTTCCACTGGGTTAATAACCCTGGAAATTCTGCTTCAATTTCTGATTCTAACTTACCTTCCCACAGTCCATGACAAATTTCTTGCAGTTGGGGTTGTAAATCTAATTTAATATCCCCATGATACTGAAGAATAATTTCTGCGGTTTCTTTGGGACGTAGCATGGGACTGCTGATGCCAAAATCTAGGGGAACTTTTTGCAGAAAATCTGCTGCTTTTTGCCCCTGTTTTTTGCCATTTTCATTGAGGGGAATATCTCTGATTCCTTGAAATCTTGACTCTTTATTCCATTGAGTTTCTCCATGGCGTATTAATAATAATCGCAAATGATTATTATCGGAACGAGGAGGAGGAATAGGGATACCTAAATGGGAGGTTTGATTCAAAGATTCGAGTTGTACTGGTTCACCCCAATTACCAGTAAAATTCAAGATATTAATACAACAATTGGATTGTTGAATAGAGTGGTAAAGATCAGGATTCATACCAATTGCTGTCATCAGTAGACAGCGATTAATCCCATTATGGGCGACAATTAAAATCGTTTGTCCTTGATGTTTTGGTAAAATTTCTTGCCAAAATTCTTGTGCTTGTTGATACAAAGAAAGGACAGGAAAGTGTTCTTTTTGTCCTTCGTTGGTAGAGATTACCATTTTAAATTCATGGGGTTTTTCTTTCCAACAACGATAGTCGGTAGCAAACTTTTGAGAAACGTCTTTTTTAGACTGCTTCTCCCACAAAGGAAGATCAACTTCCATCAGTTGATTGGTGGGGTATAAATTTGGGGGTGAAGTGAAACAACTATGGATAATCTCAGCAGTGGTTTTAGCCCTTTGCAACGGGCTACAATACATAACATCAATGGGGAGTACACTCAGGCTATTCCCGACAATTTGGGCATCCTGGCGGCCTTTTTCCGTCAAAATTGATTCATCGTTGCGGCCTTGTATAAGTTTTTGGGCATTATAGTTGCTTTGCCCATGACGCACTATAATAACGCGAGTAGCCACTATTTTTTTATCCTCTGTTATAAGTTACCAGTTTCTAGATTACAGGTTACTGGTACTGATTCAACTTAAATTTTACTATTTTTAGGATGAGAATTATCAAAAAGTTTAATTTTATCATTCATCGTCACTTTAATACATTATTAATTACTGGCGTTGCTATTATCACCCTAGTGGCTATTCTTAATCATGCTATGTGGCGTGATGAAGTTAATGGATGGTTAATTGCTAGAGATAGTATTTCTTGGCAAAATTTTCTGTATAATATTAACTATGAAGGTCATCCTATTCTTTGGTATCTATTTCTATTGGCACTGAATAATTTTACTCATAATCCTTTAGCAATGCAAATTTTTCATTGGTTTATTGCTACTGGATCTCTTGTAATATTTATTTTATATTCGCCTTTTACTAAACAACAAAAGTTATTATTCTCCTTAGGGTATTTACCCCTCTATGAATATACGGTTATTAGCCGTAATTATTCTCTTGGAACTTTAGCAGTTTTTCTTTTCTGTACTTGCTTTAATACTCGCTATAAAAGTTACATACTCCTTTCAATAATTTTAGCATTTATGGCTAATACTAATGCCTATTGCTTAATGATATCTATGGCTTTAGGACTTACATTACTTGTTGAATACTTTACTCAAAACTCTTTACAATTAACAGTAAAATCTAATCAAAAAGATATTATTATTGCTTGGGTTATTTTCGGTCTAGGAATATCTTTAGCTATTTTGATGTTAATTCCTCCGTCAGATAGTACTTTACAAGGGGGAGCAAGTCAATGGTTTTTAGAGTTTGATTGGAATCGATTAAACCAATCTCTAACAAGAGTATGGAGAAGTTATATTTTAGTCTTAATTCCTAGTGATAACAAACCTTTAGATTTGCAATTTTTTGCTATTTTATCTCTGGGTTTATTAGGTTTTGTATCAACACTTCTAATCAAAAAACCTATAGCCTTATTTTTTTATTTGATCGCTAGTTTTCAATTTTTAGCATTTACCTATCTCAAGTTTTTAGGTTCCCAAAGACACTACGGCCATTTATACATTATTTTAATCGCTTCTTTTTGGATAGAAAGTTACTATCCTAATTCCCAACTAATTATCGAGAAAATTGCTTGTTTACCCCAGAAAATACCTAAAATTTGGGTAAAATGGCTAAAATTTGTTAGGCTTAATCAAACAAATTTTTTAATGATGATTTTATTTCTTCAACTAATTGCTGGTATGGTAGCATTTAGTCGGGATTTATTAACTCCTTATTCTGCTAGTCGTGACACTGCTAATTTTATTAAAGATAATAACTTAGCTTCAGGAATAATTGTAGGTAGTGAAGATTTTACTATCTCTCCTATTAGTGGTTATCTTAATCAAAAAATTTACTATCCAGAAACTCAAGATTTGGGCAGTTATGTTTTATTTAATCAACAAAGAAAAATAGTTAATGATTACGCAATTTTACTACAAATTGATCAATTAATTAACAGTAACAAAACAACAAAAAATGTTCTCTTGATTTTAAATCGTCAATTAAAAGAAGGAAAAACAGACTTTAATATTAAGTTGATTGCTAAATTTGACAAGGCATTTATATACAATGAAAAATATTATCTTTATTCTATCAATAAAAATAATTATAATGAGTAAAGTATAAAGTAAATAGCAATTGATGAATTTTTATTGTTTTGTTTAAAATCTCAACTGTTACCTTGATAAATTTATAGCCACTAAATATAAAATCAAAGTTTTATGATTGCTAAAATGATTAAATTAAAACAACTGTTAAAAGACAAAAAAAATGATATATTTTGGCTTATATTTTTAGCTTTTTCTGCTTTGATTTTGTGGTTAATTGGACTAGGTAATTTACCATTAAGAGATTGGGATGAAGGATATTATGGAACTGTTGCTAAAGATATTTTTAAAAGTGGCAATTGGTTATATCTCACCTATCATAATCAACCTTTTTTACTTAAACCACCTTTGGTTATTTGGTTAATTAATATTAGTTATAAAATTGGAGGAATTAGTGAATTAACTACTCGTTTTCCTGGTTCATTTTTAACTGCTTGTGGTGTACCTTTGCTCTATTTAATAGGAAGAAATATTTTTACTTATCGTATTTCTGCTATTTTAAGTTCTTTAGTTTACTTGACATTATTACCCATAGTTCGTCATGGAAGATTAGCAATGTTAGATGGAGCAATTAATACTTTTTTTCTATTCTCTATTTTATGTTTATTAGAATCTCGTCGTCAACCTTTTTGGGCAATAGGAGTAGGAATTGGATTAGGATTAATCGCTTTTACTAAAGGGATTTTAGCTATCGCATTAGGGGGTATTATTGTCTTTTTTATTTTGCTCAATAAACCCCTGTTTTTTTTAAGAAATATAAATCTTTGGATCGGTTTAATAGTTGGCTTTATTCCAGTTTTTGCCTGGTACTACATACAGATTTTACAATACGGTCAAGAGTTTATAGAAGTTCATTTTAAACAACAAAATTTTGATCGTTTATCTACCGCAGTTGAAGGAAATAATGGAGCAATTTGGTACTATTTTATAGAGTTAATAAAATATAGCTTTCCTTGGTTACTTTTTTTACCAGGAGGTTTAAAATTAGCTTACCAAAACTATCAGCAAATTTGGGCTAAACTGATTTTGGTTTGTTTAATAATTTTTATGCTAATAATTAGTATGATGGGAACTAAACTACCTTGGTATATTTTGCCAATTTATCCCTTCTTTTCCCTTGCAGTAGGGAGTTATTTAGCCACCCTATGGAATACTAATAATAAACCATATCCAAAACTAATAGGAATTAGTTTATTAATTGGTAGTTTGGTTGTTTTAGTTGGAGGAATATATTTGACGCTGACAGAAAAAAATTGGCAATTTCTTATTTTAGGAATTATTCTAGGAATAACTCTATTTTTGTCAGCTTGGAATATATTCAAAAAAGATTTTAGATTTATTCCTATACTAGTGGTAGGATTATATATGGGTTTAGGATTTTTTGTGTTGTCAAAATTTTGGATTTGGGAATTGAATGAATCATTTCCTGTCAAACCTGTTGCTACCTTAATTAGGGAGAATACTCCTCCTGGTACAGTAGTTTATACATCTTTTGCTTATAGTCGTACCAGCTTGGATTTTTACAGCGATCGCCAAGTTATTGCAGAAAGTAGAGAAACCTTAGAAAACGTAGCATCTAATCCATCTTATTTACTTTTAGATACTGAGACTTGGCAAAAGTTAAAATCATCTAACCCTAGTATATATGAGGGTAAAATATTAGGCAAAGCGGAAGAGTTTATCTTACTCGAAACTTTTGCTAATTAATCGACTAAATCCGCTACAATATCATTAGGCAAAATCAAACCATTATCAACCACTATGCTTGGAAAAAGAATCTTACTAATAGCTTTAACTATTATTGCCCTTATTCCTGTATTATTGTCTTTAATTAATAGTATTAATCAACCTCAAGTACAAGAAAATTTACAATTATATCAAACAAATTTAATTCTTCAGGGTTCAGAATTTGATTGGGAAGAATTAGAACAATTATCTGAAACTAGACAATTATTGATTGGCAAAGATACTTATAGAATTGCTGATAAACAGTACGAAGAAGCGCTTAAAAACTCAAAAAATAATTTAAAAAAATTAGAAATAAACGCTGACAAATTAAGTATTATAAATCCAGAAAACTCTACAAGAAAAAATAGTATACAAATAATTTTATACAATAACAAAGAACAATTACAAGAACAAATTACACAACAGAAACAAGCAATTAATCAACTTAGTATAAAGTTAGGTATTTTAGAAATGCAGCAAAACAATACCTCTAAAGCTATTGAAGTATGGAATAATTTATTAACTCAAGAAAATCAAGAATATTTTGAAGATAAAAATCAAATAATTGCCAAAATTTTAATAGGTTTATGGGATAAAAAACAACAAGTTTTACCCAATGCAGAAGCCTATATAAATAATAATTTAGATGGCTGGTTTCGTTACAAATCATTAAAAAAACTTTATGAAATACAAGAGCGTCAAGCTAATTTAATTGAACTTCAAAATAAACAACAAGAAATAGCTTATAATTCTATTATTAAGCTGACATTAGTGGGTATTATTCCTTTTATATTAGGAATAACTGGTTTTGGTATACTTATTTTTCTTTTAATCCAATTATTCTTGAAAAAAGAAGAAAGTATCTTGCTGAAAAATAAAAATATCCCCTGGGAAACACCTTGGAATCTTGAAACTATTTGGCAGGTTTTAATTGTTGGATTTTTCTTTGTAGGTCAAGCTATTTTGCCGCTATTGTTTGGATTAATATTTGGATTAATGAGACTTGATCCCAATAACTTTAGTTTAAGAGAAAAAGCATTTTATGTTTTGTCAAGTTATATATCTATGACTTTTTTGGGCATTTTAGTTCTTTATTTATCCATTAAGTCTTTCTTTCCACTAACTAAAGATTGGTTTAACTTCGAGTGGAGAAAAAACTGGATAGCTTGGGGTGTAGGAGGCTATTTAGTTGCCT
>DLXW01000365.1:530-735 GCA_003448685.1 Cyanothece sp. UBA12306 | reverse complement strand
AGGCTATTTAGTTGCCTTGCCTTTAGTGGTTATCGTATCGTTAATAAATCAACAATTATGGAATGGACAAGGAGGTAGTAACCCCTTATTATCTCTAGCTTTAGAAGCACAAGATCCCGTAGTTCTAATGATCTTTTATTTTACTGCTTCGATTGCAGCTCCTTTTTACGAAGAGATTATGTTTCGAGGATTTTTATTACCCTCG
>DLXW01000365.1:0-287 GCA_003448685.1 Cyanothece sp. UBA12306 | reverse complement strand
CGGATTTTTATTACCCTCTTTAACCCGTTATATTCCAGTTTGGGGAGCCATTGGTTTAAGTAGTTTAATTTTTGCCCTAGTCCATCTCAATTTATCCGAAGTATTACCTTTAGCTATATTAGGAATAGTACTCGGTGTAGTTTATACGCGATCGCGTAATCTTCTGGCTTCAATGTTAGTCCACAGTCTGTGGAATAGTGGGACATTGTTTAGTCTTTTTGTTTTAGGGAGTGGTGGGCATTTTTGACATCCTCACCGCCCTATAAGTGCGGTGATTCCTAAGCCTC
>DLXW01000055.1:3783-4079 GCA_003448685.1 Cyanothece sp. UBA12306 | reverse complement strand
ATAAGGTTAAAGCTTTTGCTTGGTTCGTTGATCTAATTTGAGTTGTTGACAGACTTCATACCCATCCATTTCTGGCATCATAATGTCGAGTAAAATTAAATCAGGAGGAAAATTTTGGGCTGCATTCAAAGCTAATTTTCCATTGGGAACTGGACGAACTTCATAATTTTTCTGTTTTAAAATATTAACTAACAAGCGTAAGTTAACAGGGGAATCATCAACAACTAGAATATTACTTTTATGTGCTTTTTCAGAATTTTTTATCATCGGGGTTAGGGAACAGGGAACAGGGAACA
>DLXW01000055.1:743-3545 GCA_003448685.1 Cyanothece sp. UBA12306 | reverse complement strand
AGGGAACAGGGAACAGGGAACAGAGAACAGGGAACAGGGAATAAGCAATACAGAATAATTATCGGGCAATTATATTAGGGATAATTTTCTTCTAGTAAGGTTAATAACTTCTCGTATTCAAAATTTTCTACACAATAATTAATGGTGTGAGCAATTAAAGAATTAGCTGGCTCAATTTGCTCAACTAAATTACAAATTTTTTCGATATCTATATTAGTGATCGCTTGTTTTAATTGAGTAATCCAAGTTGGAGAAAAATGGGCAATTGATTCAGCAGTAATAATCAGATCCGGATTAATTTCTGTCACAGATATTTTATTTTCGTGGTTATCTTCATAAATAAACTTAACGCCAATTTGCTTTTCTATGGCGTTAAAAATTTCTGCTTCACGGAAAGGTTTACGAATAAAACCATCACAACCTGTCGATAAAACTACCGCTTTTTCTTCTTCAAAAACACTAGCAGTTAAGGCAATAATTGCTGTTGCTTGACCTTGAATTGTGCCTTTAATTCGTTTAGTAGCTTCATAACCATCCATTACTGGCATTCTCATATCCATCCAAATCAGATGAGGTTGCCATTGTTCCCAAATCTTTAGAGCTTCTTGTCCATTAATAGCAGATTTAACTTGAAAACCCAATGGTTTAAGCAATTTTAACATTAATTGTCGGTTACTCCACCGATCATCCACCACTAGAATTCGATAGATAGGTTGATTAGGTTCTAAACCAATGACACGGCGTTGAATTGGTTCGATGATAATATCATGAACTGTTACCTCCTGAACCTTAATTTCAAAGTGAAAAATTGTCCCTTTTGCTAAGTCACTACTAACGGTTAAATCTCCTCCCATAAGGCGCACAAATTGACGACTAATGGGTAAACCTAAACCAGTTCCTTCTTGAATATTACTACCACTTTGGGTTTGCACAAATGGTTGAAAAAGATTTTCTAAATCTTCGGGACTGATGCCTGAACCAGTGTCTTCTATTTCAATAATAATTACCCTATTATAAAAAGATTGATTATTCTGGCTCTCGTCTATTTTTTTGCCATTTATTCGGACTGAAACTCCTCCTTCTGAAGTAAATTTTAGGGCGTTATTGAGTAAATTAATCATTACTTGACGTAATTTAACCTGATCAGTTTTAATGTATTGAGGAACGTCAGCAGAGCGCTCAAAAAGTAGTTGCAATCCTTTCTCTTCTGTTTTAAATTGAAAAAGATCTTCTAAATCATCTAAAAGGTGATAAAAGTCAAAATTACTAAGATTGAGATTAACTCTTCCTGCTTCAATTTTTGCCAAATCTAAAACTTGGTTAATTAGGGTCAGAAGATGTTCACCACTACGGTTAATAATACTGAGATTATCTTGATGTTCTAGGGGCAATAATTGGGAACGCCTAATAATTTGACAAAAGCCAAGAATAGCATTAAGAGGGGTTCTTAATTCATGGCTCATATTAGCCAAAAATTCGCTTTTGGCTCGGTTTGCTGCTTCCGCTTTCTGTACGGCATTTTCTAGAGCGGTTTGAGAAAATTCCAAGGCAGCTAACATCAAATTGTCTCTTAATTTTTCCGCCCCATTGATTTCAAAATTTTCCCAAGGAACGGCAGTTTCTTGGACTGTTTCTTTCCATAATTCAAAGGAATTACGAGGAGAAATTTCAATTTCATTATTTTCTGCTACAATTATATTTTGATGGGGATCTCCTGCCCAGTTCACTGTTTGGATAACTTCTGGCCTAAACCAAATAATATGATAAGCATGGTTATGGAGAATAATAGAAATAGCTAATAATCCACTAGCTTGATCTTTAATTAATTTGCCTTGGGGATAAATTTTACTTAATTTATGGGTACAAAATAATTCCTGATTTTGTTGATTTAACCAAGTAATTAAGTCTTGTATGTCTGATTTATTAGGAGTTTTTCCAACTTGAATAATTGTTTTTCCATAACAGAGTGCAGCACCTTGAGCATTAACTAATTTGAGTAAGCTTTCGTGATCATAATGGCTTAATCTGACTAGTAAGTTTTTTTCCTTATTAACAGGAGTTTTTAGATAGGTTTGCAGTTTTTTGATAATTGCTTCTTGATGCTGTTTTTGGCTATTTTCTGCTTTGACTAAATCATCAATGATTGACTCAGCTAAAAACTTACAAAATTCTCTTACTTCATAGGAAAGATATTTAGGAGTGCAATGATGTCCCGCTATAATTCCCCAAAGTTTTTGTTCATGAATTAATCCAATAGTCATACCAGCAGAAATGCCCATGTTTTTCAAGTATTGGACATGGCAAGGAGAAAAATTTCTGAAAATTGATTGCTTTAAGTTTAGGGGTTTTTGGGTAATAGGATGATGGTTGGGAATGAGGTCAATAGGTTCACTATTAACATTAGAAATTAAGTGTAAGCTAGTTTCATAATACAGTTGCCGTCCTCCTGCTGGAATATCAGTAGCAGGAAAATGTAACCCTAGCAAAGAAGTCAGATTATCTTCTTTATCTTCCGCAATAACTACTCCACTTTGATCTTCATTAAAACGATAAATTATAACTCGATTAAACCCAGTAATATAACGGAAAATTTTAGCTATTTTTTGACTAAAATTAGATTTTTTTTTTGTTTCTTTTAATTGTGAATAACAAATTTT
This sequence comes from Cyanothece sp. UBA12306, assembly GCA_003448685.1. GTDB lineage: Bacteria > Cyanobacteriota > Cyanobacteriia > Cyanobacteriales > Microcystaceae > Rippkaea. The sequence continues at coordinate 888 of DLXW01000055.1, read as the reverse complement.
AAGTAAGTTATTAAATGGCAATTCAAAAGTTTTATATTCATAGTCTGGTATTTCTATTTCTAAGATTAATCCTTCAGTTTGTCGCCGCAAAAAACATTGATATGATTTTGCTTGTGTTTCCTTAATAAAATTTAATTGAATGGGA
>DLXW01000055.1:0-571 GCA_003448685.1 Cyanothece sp. UBA12306 | reverse complement strand
AATTGAATGGGATTATAATCTTCAATATTTTCTTGATTAATCTGCTTTTGTAAAGTTTCTAGTTCTGATTGGGATAAGAATTTGGATATATGTTGATTAATTAATTCAGTAGCACCTAATCCCCAAATTTTAAAAATATTTTCACTTGCTTGTAAAATAATTAACTCAGGTTCTTGTAAAACTAACAAAATTCCTTGCTCTTGAATTGTCCCTGGAAACTCAAGATAGTTGTTCTCAAGTTTAGTTAAAATGTCAGGATTTTTTTCTAAGAAATTAGTAATAGACATAGATTAATCTAGCTAAATTAATAACCAATAGAATTACTTCTCAACAAGAACTATATTTGCTGCCTTGTTTTGTTAATCATACCATTATTGGTTATTAAATTGGACAAAACCTGCCAAAAATATTTATATTTTTGATTTATATTATTGACAACTCCCGTCGCTGAAGTGGTGCTTCGCAGTTAATATGCTGGTCGGGCAATACTGCGTAGGTTTTGGATTTTGACTTTTTGGTACGGTAAGCAGGGGACATCGGAGAACGGAGCTTGGAGAAAACGGAAAATCCC
>DLXW01000029.1 GCA_003448685.1 Cyanothece sp. UBA12306 | reverse complement strand
AAAAAACTTTTGCAAGAGGTCTCTTGGGTATGAAGATTACGCTGAACCGCAAACAGGTTTTGTGTGGCCGGAGTATTGAATAAATTAAAATCAGCCGTTAAATTGCCGGGGTCACTAACGCCATTGGTTGTCCAATTCAAATTTGATGCAGTTGCACCTGAAACAGTACGTCCGTTAAAATCAGTCGATAATATGACGGCTGCATTGGCTGGATTAACTGAACCCAAAACAGTAGCACCAGCTAAAATGGTGAGGCCTAAACCCAAAGCTTGATTGCTATAGGGGAAGTTGAGGGAACGATTAGGAATTTTCATGGTTATTTGACCTTGAATTTTAAAACGCCCTAAACGTATCATAATAGTATATAACATTGCAAATAAGTGCAAGCAAATCCCCCCAAGTTTCGATAAAAATCCCCAAGCAATAGCCATCGATCAAGTGGTGGAAACCTTAATTAATCTATGCAAACCTATAAATTAATTGCACCAGCCAAAATTAATCTTTATCTAGAAATTATCGGCGATCGCCCTGACGGTTATCATGAATTAGTGATGATCGTGCAAAGTATTGATTTAGCTGATCACCTAGAAATACGACCCAATGGAACCCAAAATTTCCATTTAATCTGTTCCCATCCCCAAGTTCCCACTGATGAAACTAATTTAGCCTATCGGGCCGCACAATTGATGAAACAGGAATTTAGCAAGGCTTTTGCTAATTATGGTGGGGTTGATATTACTATTGATAAACGTATTCCTGTGGCCGCGGGTTTAGCAGGAGGATCAACGGATGCAGCAGGGGTGTTGGTGGGATTGAATTTAAGTTGGGAATTGGGGTTAACCTTGCCAGAATTACAGCAATTAGGACAAAAATTAGGCTCAGATGTTCCCTTTTGTCTTGCAGGAGGAACAGTGATCGCCACAGGAAGGGGGGAAAAACTAGATCCAATTGAAGATTTAGAGAACCTGTGGGTTGTTTTAGCAAAATATAAAAGTTTAGAGGTATCTACTCCTTGGGCCTATCAAACCTATAGAAAGCAATTTGGACAGGAATATATTAGCGATCGCCCTGGGGTTCAGTCTCGAACTTTAAAGGTGCATTCAGGCCCCTTAGTTCAAGCCATTAGCCATAAAGATAAGACTAAAATCGGCCAACTCTTACACAACGATTTAGAAAAAGTTGTTTTGCCAGAGCACCCCCAGGTTAATCATCTAAGAAACATTCTACAACAATCAGGAGGACTCGGAACCATGATGTCAGGATCTGGACCCACCGTATTTACTCTTTGTCAATCTCAAGAAGAAGCAGAAACTATTAAAAATAAGGCCAAACTTGTTATTAGTGATCCCAATTTGGAGTTTTGGGTAACAAGGTTATCTAGTACCGGAATTAAAGTAATTTCTTGAACTCTATTGGAACTGATCAAAAAAACTAACTAAACTCAGTAGTTCAGCAAATTTCTAACAAAATAGTTCCCTGAAATCTTGATCCTTGGTGCAATATTGATCTCCTTTTTTTAGCTCTAGTTTTAGTTTAAATATTTATCTTTGTTCAGGAAAAACTGACCACAATTATAACTATTGGCAACGCACCCAGACTAATTAATCTAGATGCGTTACCTTTTTCTAATACAGCCCACAAATGGGAATAATACCAAGTCCGCTTTAGATAGTATAGTATCAAGCCCCAGAGCAGGGAGAAAAAACGTTACTCTACTAAAATAAGCGGATTTGGTACAATGATATAGCAACCTCCAAGATGGTCAGGACAGAACTTTTGTCTTAAACTCTTGTAAAAAACCAGTTTTACTTCTGACTTCTGACTTCTGACTTCGTTAAGTCCCTAGATAGGCTGCTAATTCTTCTGAACCACCAATAGCTTTACCATCAATAAACACTTGAGGTGTGGAAGTTTTGCCACTGACAGCCTGGAGGGATTTTGTGGTAACATCTTTTCCTAACACAATCTCTTCGTATTCTAAGCCCTTTTCTTGTAACATTTCCTTCGCTTTAGCACAGAAAGGACAGCCAACTTTAGAAAATAGAGAAACTAGAGGAGGTTTCTTCGCATTAGGGTTAATATATTTGAGCATTGTCTCTGCATCCGATATTTCAAAGGGATCTCCAGGGACTTCGGGTTCAATGAACATTTTTTCAATTACCCCGTCTTTAACTAGCATAGAATAGCGCCAAGATCTCTTGCCAAAGCCTAAGTCTGCTTTGTCTACTAGCATTCCCATTCCTTCGCTAAATTCTCCATTACCATCGGGAATTAGAATTACATTATCTGCTTCTTGATCTTTAGCCCATTCGTTCATGACAAAGGTATCATTAACTGACATACAAATAATGCTATCCACACCGTTTTCTTTAAATACGGGGGCTAATTCGTTGTATCCTGGCAAGTGGGATGAAGAACAGGTGGGAGTAAAAGCTCCAGGTAAGGAAAATACGGCAACGGTTTTTCCAGCAAAAAGCTCATCAGTAGTTACATCTACCCATTCGTTATTTTGGCGTGTACGAAAGGTGACGCTGGGTACTTTCTGTCCTTCTTTATTGGGAAGCATAATTATTAACTCCTATTGATAATTCTCAGCTAAGCTGAATTTTTATTGTTTCCTCTAAAGTGTAGTCATAACGACTACACTTTGTCAAGTAAGATTGTAGCTTATACTTTTTCCAAAAACTCGAAAGCTAAAAACCTAATATAGTAGTAGTCTCAGAGTCAGGAGTTAGGAGTTAGGAAAATATAATTCAAGTTATTCTAAGAGATTAGAATTATGCAGCTATCTAAAATCTTAAAATAACTAAATTTTACTTTTTTTATGGGTTTACTCCCTAAGTATCATTAGTATTTTGTAATTTTTGTAAAGTATCACGAGCTTGTTGGGCATAAGCTGTATTACCTTGGGTAGTAAACAATTGGGCAGCCTTTTCTAAATCAGCGATCGCCTCTTTTTGATTACCCATTTGAAACTGAGTCAGCCCCCGATTATAATAAGCATCAGCAAAATTAGGATCTAATTCAAGGCATTTGCTATAGTCAGCGATCGCTTCTGATAATTTTCCAGCGCGACTGTAAGCCAAACCCCTATTATAATAAGCTTTAGGGTAGTCGCCCTTAATACTAATTGCTTGAGTATAGTCAGCAATAGCGTCTTGATAATTACCGAGATCATCTTTAGCATTGCCACGATAAATATAAAAATCGGCATAATTAGAATTTAGCTTAATTGCCTCGGAACAATCAGACAGAGCTTGTTCATATTTTTTGCTCTGATAAAAAGCATAACAACGATTACCATAGGCATAAGCAAATTGAGGATTAAGTTCAATGGCTTGATTATAGTCGGAGAGAGCTTCGTCAATTTCCCCTAAAATATGATAGGCATAACCGCGATTATAGTAGGAGTCTGGATCTTGGGGAGCTAGTTTTATAGCTTCGCTAAAATCAGCAATTGCCCCTTGATAATCTCCCTCAGTAATTTTATCTACCCCTTGGTTATACCAACCTACCGCATTTGATGGAGAATTATCAGAAGATTGGGTGGAAGGAGTAGTTGATTCTTGAGCTAATAGCAATGGTTGACTCAATATTACAGGATGAACTGTAAAGATAGTCGTTAAAACCCCCAAAAAATACATTGTCCTAGTCATGGTATAAACTCTATGTAGCAAAATTTCCTTGTTTAACAGTTTAATTGATGGAGACAAAGGTAAGCTATCCCCCAGCTTAGTGATATTTTAAGGATAAAAGGATGATTTTTCTGATTTTTAACCTGGCTTATTAGCTACTGTATTCGATTGAATTCAATCTGACTTCGTTAATCGACTAGATCTCAAACAATATAAAAGTTGGGATAGAAAAAGTTGATAATTCTGTTGTCAAGATTTATACAAAATCCTGAGAATCAACGGGAAAATCTGTTTAAGTCTATCATTAATACTTATTAGTGTTTATCAAAAATAATTATCAACTTTGGTAATGTCCTATTCTTCATCTTCTCCTAATTTTATCCTTGCTTCTGCTTCTCAAGCCCGTCGGCAACTTCTACAAAAAATTGGGATTAATCCCTTTATTTGTCCGAGTAATTTTGATGAATCCCAAATTATCTCTAATAATCCGCTAGAATTGGTGCAAACCTTAGCTAGAAGTAAAGCTGAAATTGTAGCTCCTAAGTTCCCAGAATCCTTGGTTTTAGGTTGTGATTCTGTCTTACTTATTCAAGGACAAATTTATGGTAAACCAGATTGTCCCCAAGAAGCGATCGCTCGTTGGCAAACAATGCAAGGACAGCAAGGAACATTGTATACTGGTCATGCAATTATTGATGGAAAACAGCATCAAACCTTAGTACGCTGCGGGATTACCCAAGTTTATTTTGCCCAACTTGATCTTCCTACCATTGAAGCTTATGTTAATAGTGGAGAACCTCTTAACTGTGCAGGATGTTTCGCTCTAGAAGGTAAAGGAGGTTTATTCATAGAAAAAATCGAAGGCTGTCATAGTAATGTTATCGGTTTAAGTCTTCCGTTGTTCAGACAAATGTTACAGGATTTAGGGTATCAGGTAACACAGTTTTGGATTAACTAACTTAATTTATTTGAGTAGTTTAATTTTTGATAAGTTTACAAGTGAATGATACCTGATCTCTGGTAAAATCGGTACTGGCAATTTTTAATAACAGAGACAAAAAATCAACCATGACTGATACAGTATCATCACAAGTTACGAACGCAGAAGAACAAGCTAATCAAGTAAAAAAATCCAGTCCCCAGTCTGGAGATCGCCGATTTTTTAAAGTTTTAGAATACTTGGCTTTAGATGGGTTTCTTGCTAGTTTAGTTCTCACATTTTTCTTTCTAGATAATAAAATTCTCATTACTCTCGATGCTGCTTTTCTTGCTAGTTTTGTTTTCTTAGCACTATTTAATGGACAATATTTCTCCTACGGCGATCGGATCAGAAAAGATGAGAAAAATGCCATATTATTAGAGCAAACGCCCGGGACAAAACAGAGAATTAAACTCGAAAGAGACAATGCTTTAAACTACTGTCAACAGTTAATTGATGATTATAGTAAAACTAGGAAAAATGCCAGAAATTTTTACTATATCTTGCAACTTGCAACTATCATCTTTTCTGGTGTGACACCAGTTTTGGTATTAGTAGATAAACTAGATATCGGTGCTGAATGGATTAATTGGCTACCTGTAATTTTTCCTGCTGTTGCTTCTATTTTAGCTAGTGTGGGGACATCTTTTCCTTTAGAAAATCAGTGGAAAACTGCGAACAACATTGTCGAAAATCTAGAAGCAGAACAACAGAAATTTATCTTGGGTATCACTCAAGATAATGTCTTAGATCTCCCCGATAAAACATCTGAAACCAGACAAAAACGAGCTATAGTCAACTTTGTTAATAAAGTAAATGAAATTCATTTGCAGCAAGTTCAAGCTCAGGCTCAGATTGAAGAGGCTAAAGAAGAAGAGTTAGAAGAAGAAGAAAGTTAATCCAATTCAGCAAACCCTAATTAAAACAAAAAACAAAAAAAGAGTAAGATAGAAGTAGTAATCTATTATATTAGAGTTGTTTAAAATTACTACTTCTTTTGTTGTCAATAAACCTAGGAATAAAATTATTATGACTAATAAAACTTCTCTTTCTCCTGAACAATACCAGCAGAAAATGCAGCGGCGTAAAGAAGTACAAGAACAACGTTTAGCTGAAGCATCGAGAGAAAAAGGATTAATTATCGTTAATACAGGTAATGGCAAGGGAAAAACCACTGCCGCCTTAGGGATGGTAATGCGATCGCTCGGACATGGGTTTCGCGTAGGCATTGTACAATTTATTAAAGGGGCCTGGGAACCCGCCGAAAAAGCCGTATTAAGTCGCTGGGAAGGGCAACTTGAATTCTACGCCATGGGAGAAGGTTTTACCTGGGAAACTCAAGACAGAGAAAGGGATATCGCCAACGCTCAAGCTGCTTGGGAAAAAGCCTTAACTTTGATTCGTAATCAAGAATATCAATTAGTCTTACTCGATGAAATTAATGTAGCTTTAAAATTGGGTTATCTTGAACCAACAACTATTATAGAAGGATTAGCTGAAAAACCTGACCCTACTCATGTTATCCTAACGGGAAGAGGCGCACCTTCCCAATTGATTGAGATAGCCGATTTAGTGACAGAAATGAAGCCCATCAAGCATCCTTTCCAAGAACAAGGAATTAAAGCTCAACCTGGAATTGAATTTTAGTTTTTAGTTTTCCGATAAACAAGTGTTCAAGATGCGTTGATCATTTTCACTGATGGTATTGAGACGGTGATAGCCCTCTAAACCAATTTCTTGGCTATTGCTACTATTAGCTGCTAAGGGAGAAACTGCTTCCAAGGCGATCGCATAATCGTGTTTTGTACCATCATAGGGATCGGTGATCGAGACATTCATCTGACGAGGGTTAAGACTACCAGAGAAACAACTAAACTCTGATCTTGGCATATAAAATGCTCCGACAACCTTACCTTGTTGAACTTTAAATACTAAGTATTCTTGTCCAAAAACTTCTGGTTTGGGAGATCTGCCATAAAGGTAAACCCCATCTCCTATCTTTGCAATATTCTGGCTTAAGGATATTTCTTCGGAAGCTATTAATTGATTAAGATTAAAGTTTTTTTCGACAGCTTGAACTGGGCAATTGTTAATTATTCCTAAACTGATTAAAATACTCAAAGGCAATAAGGAATAATGTGTGTGTGAAAATAAGAACTTTTGAACGAAGGACATTTTTTTTCCTGAACATATTAAGGGCAAGTCTATCTATATTCACCATATCTAGCGCCAACAGCAGCACACTCACCCAAAAGGGTGACTCTCTTCTCATACATTTGGGTAACTGTTAATTCCAGACTTTCATCTCATGCTGTCGCAACTGAGTTACCAATGCTAAGTAAAAACTTAGATAAAATTGATTTTGGTGATAGACTAAACTTTGACTAGCTTTTTTTCAAAGCAACTTCTCTAATCTTCCACAGGACTACGCTGCGGTGCTGACTTTGGTCAACCCAAAGAAGTCTCCTCACTACCACTTTTATTGTGCCGTGCTTTTTTGGTTGAGTGCAAGTTTTTTCTTAAATTTTAATAAGTCATCAGTTTTTTCGATAAAAATCTATCTATTAAATGAACTTTATGTCAAGTTGTATTTATATATCTTAATAAACAAAAATTATACCAACCAGGTTAAAGCAATAAACTCCCGATTATAAATCGGGAGTTTGTCAATTAGTTTCAAATGCTGTGCACTTTAACTAGCAGCTAAATACTCCTTAACATTTGCTCTACGTCTGCGAAGTTGAGCTAGTGCTTGATGTTCTAGCTGACGAACTCTTTCCCGACTAATATTAAGTTTTTTACCAATTTTAGCTAAAGAGAGTTCTTTTCCATCTTCTAACCCAAAACGAAGGGTAAGAACCGAACGCTGTTGTGGAGTTAATTCCTCCATCAAGTTTTTTAAGTCTTGGCGTAACAATTCTTGGGTGATATATTTATCAGGAGAAGCGTCTTGGTCTTCTAGTAGTTCCGAAAGTTCTGTATCTTGGTTATCCCCAACCCTGACATCAAGAGAGATGGGTTGACGGGCTATACTTAAACATTCCCGAATTTGGGAGGGTTCTATGTCTAACACCTGGGCAATTTCGGTTGGGGTTGCACTTCGGCCAAGTTTTTGGGATAGTTCTCGCTGAGTTTTCTTAATTTTATTGAGTTTTTCAGTAATATGAATGGGTAGACGGATGGTGCGCGCCTGTTGAGCGATCGCTCTAGTAATAGCCTGACGAATCCACCAATAAGCGTAGGTAGAGAACTTATAGCCTTTAGTTGGATCGAATTTCTCTACTCCCCTCTCTAACCCTAGACTTCCTTCTTGAATTAGATCGAGAAATTCCATGTTGCGCTTCTGGTATTTTTTCGCAATAGCAACCACTAAACGTAAGTTAGCTTCAATCATCTTACGCTTGGCTCGATTACCCTGTTCGAGGCTCTTTTTGAGTTCTAATTCGCTCAATTTGACGACTTTAGCCCACTCCTTCAAACTGGGCTCTTTTCCTTTAGATTGAGTGATTTGATCTTTAGTTTCTAACAGGGACATCATCCTCTGTACTTGTTTTCCATAAACAATTTCTTGCTCATGAGTCAATAGAGGAACTCGCCCAATTTCATGCAGATAAGTCCGCACCATATCTGCTGAGTACATAGGTTGTTTAGTTTTTGAATTCACATTAGCAGTTGGCATTGGTACGTTACGACTCCTTGAAATCTGCTTTCAAAGTCTTTTTGTATACTCTAGGTTTCCCAGAAATGGCATAAATCTATACAGGGGATCTGGAAAAGAAATATTAAAACCTGTAGTCAGTATGACTTTGACTTATTTTAATGTTAACCTATCCCTTTAGACGATGGCAAGAAATAAAAGGTTCATCGTCTGAGGGGAAAGATTCAGTTAGATAAAAGCCTGATCCAATCTAGTTTATAGGGATAGGGCGATAATTAACTGATGTTCTCTCTCTACTATAATGGCCCAAAAATACATATAATCAAAGGTTTAACTTCAGGGGGATTTCCGAACCGTAATATTTAAACCTTAATCGAACTAGGTTGATCAACTGCCCCAATAATGCGATGACAACCCGAATCAGGTTTAGCCCATTGATATTGATATTCTTGAGGATTGCCCCAACATAGTCCTAAGTAAAGTTCTGTTTGTGCCGCATCAATTTCGGCCCATTCCACATCGTTGGCAAATTCAGCCACAGAATCCCAAGAAATAGGACGACGACGGTGTGCCGATAGCCAAAAATTCATACCTTGGGTCATCTCCCACCAGAAATTTAACACAGATTCTTTCGCCTCCATCAGAATTTCCTTATCCCCAGGAACTGAGACTAATTGGTTATGAAGTTCAGGATAACACAACGATTGACCTTGATAGCGACAGATGCGCCAAATAATGCCTGATACTTGATGTTGTCGCTGATATTCGTGAACTTGTTCCCGAAACTCCTGATAGGCAAAAACCTTACTTACTTTTTGCCAATCAAGGGCTTTGGCGATCGCTGGATTCTCAATGCGATCGCCAGAAGATAGTAAAACACGTTCTCCTTTACAGGTAGCACGCAATTCATCATCAAGAATCTTAATCAGTTGTTGGGTAGTATAGGTCATTGCGTAAAGCAGCATCAAAAAACAAGACTAAATGGGATTGATACAATAATCCTGTTCCAAGTGTACCTAGAACACTTAAATATTTCATCTAGAATGAGAAATTATCAATTAAAATTTGATTGCTGGTATCATATGTTACGAATCAACAAACATCTTTTATTGCTCCAGTAATTATGAGCCAACATCGAAGTTTTTCTCAGGGTTTATTACCTAAACTTGTCCAAGGTTTTGCTTTTGGTGCTATCTCAGCTTTATTAACTGCTTTACCCCTTAATGCAGCTCAAAGGCTCTATTTTGTTTATTCTCCCATCAGTTTATCTTTAGGAATTGATTCTTTGGCCACTTTTGCCGAAGAAGGGGTTATTAATAAAGATAAACGTTTATCTTTA
>DLXW01000300.1:5574-5757 GCA_003448685.1 Cyanothece sp. UBA12306 | reverse complement strand
TCGGATTGAAGACCCTCGGTTTGACCGAAGGTCTTCAATTGATTAGAGATCTATTTAACCTGGTTTTCATAACCGCCCTGATAATTTTCGATGTTCATCTCCCCAGTTATCAAGCTGCCAAAAATCTAGAGGTTTATGGTAAAACTTCAAAAAAGAATGAGTATCTTCAATTAATTGCTCAAT
>DLXW01000300.1:5154-5326 GCA_003448685.1 Cyanothece sp. UBA12306 | reverse complement strand
CCTTGATTTAAGGGGAGATTTTTTATGTTGAATAAGGTCGGTATTGTCCACCGCAATAAGAATAAACGCTAGATCATTTTTAATTCACCTTCAAACGTTCTGCCAACCAAAAATTAATAACTGCTTGACGTTCAACTCCTAACCTTTGCGCTTCCCTATCAAGAGCATCCAT
>DLXW01000300.1:0-4957 GCA_003448685.1 Cyanothece sp. UBA12306 | reverse complement strand
CCTATCAAGAGCATCCAGCATCCATTCAGGAAACTCTAATGTTATCTTTTTGGTTTCTAGTCCAGGGCGTTTTATAGTTGATAAATCAAAGAATTCAAGAACTTCTTCTCCGTTGTCAAATCTTTCATCTAACTCCTCAGCTTTCATACAACTTTACCTCACTTTTCTTTGCTCTTCGGACAGAAATAATTCTAATGATATTATCCCGATAAGTAATAATGGCTGACCAATGCTTATTATCTATCTTCCCAACAACCATAAATCGAGACTCGGATAAAGATTTAGCCTGTATCTCTATTCTAAATGGATCTGACCATAGAATTTGAGCTTCATCAAAATCCATACCGTGTTTAGACTTATTAACTTGACTTTTAGCTCGATTATATTCAAAATTCACTATCTTATAAATAAATATGATGTTAAAAATACTTAAGTAGTAATGTATTGTTTAACATCCAAAAAACTGATCCATTTTAGCTTTAAGCGTTTTTTGACATAAACACGCCTGCGATTATCATTTTTTATCTTATCATAGGAGGCTCAAACGGCGCAAATACGTTGCTCAATTTTCCGAAATTTTGCCCCTCAAATGTTGCGTTAAACAATTTTGCTAGAGATTAGCTATTTAAAACACTTTGGCGAAAAAGCATAATATTTGATTATAGCCAAAGGAAAACCGATAACTAAAATTATCAATTATCCATCGGTAATTCTTCTTTCACTTGATTTTCCACAGTTATAATTTCATCATCAGATTCAGGAGGATAACGTAACATATCAATTGTTGTTTTAATAACACTTGCTAGGGGAACCGCAATAATTAAACCTAAAACTCCGGCAAATTTTCCACCAATAAAGAGTGAAACCACGATCCAAACCGGATTTAATCCAGTCATACCTCCCATTAATCTGGGGGAAATTATATTATCGTTGATTTGTCCGACAATAACAGTTAATATTAAGGCGGTTATCCCTAATTGAAAATTTTGAAACATTAATAGAACACTAATAATAATAATCGTAAAGGCACTAGCATAGGGAATTAAGGTTGTAAAACCAATAGTAAACCCAAATAATACAGCATAGGGTACTTGAAGAATAATAAAAACAATAGTTTGAGCGATACTTAAAATTCCTGCTAAAATTGCTTGGGTTGCAAAATAACTTTCAAAAGTTTTTCTTAGTAATTCTTGAAAACGATGATTCCAGGGGGAAGGAATCCAACTCAAAATACCCTGGGTAATATTACCTCCTGTAAATACCAAAAACACTGTCAAAACTAGAGTCAGTAGGATATTAAAAATTGTCCCCAGGGTTCCTCCGATCAGACTCAAAAATTGATTGCCTAAAGATTTTAAAACAAGAGATATTTTTTGTGCAAATTGTCCCATAATGCTTTGTAGATCAATGGGAATTTTTTCGGTAATTGCCCATTCTTTTAGAGCAATAATTTGTTTATTTCCTGATTCAATCCATTGGGGTAAATTTGATAACAACTCACTCAGTTGTTCAACAATCAAAGGAACTAGAAATAAAGTGATAATGTTTAAAGTTATTAAAAATATAAGTAAAACAATAGTGATTGCAAATACTCTTCTAATACCCCATTTTTCTAAAGCATTAATTGGTAAATCTAGCAAAAAAGCCAATAAAGCAGCCGTAGTTAAAATTGTACCTAGAGGTTGTAGATAACCAATCAACGTAAATAATATCCAGCCGTTCAGACATCCTAAGGGAAAAATAATGCTAAGTCTTAACCAATTGGGAAGCCCATTCCAATAATTATTCATGATAATTTTGATAAATAAAGTAATTAAAGTAATTCAATAAAAACAAATAATTTTTACTCTTAATGTTCCAGCCAAAGACTTCAGGTAGTTAATTATGTAGCTTATTAATTATTGACCATTAATCATACTTTGTCTAGTCAAAAGTAACAAAATAAGTAAAAGAGGGAACTTTTGAGGATAGATTGACTTCTGATTAAATTAACACACAGATTTTGTTTAGATAATTTAAGATAGGGTGGTCTGTGGTGATGAGGTAAACATGGCAAATAGTTGGCAAAGGATGTCTATCGGTTCTGGTATTGAATCAACAACTGCATCCCAGAAATACACAAAATCTGGCAAATATTCAGTTAATCTTCCAAAATCTAAGACATCGGTCAAACAAAAGAAAACCAAAGGACTAGCCCCCTTTTACAGAGGATTGTTATGGGGAATGACCTTTAGTTGTACTGCTGCTCTCTCAGCTACAATGGGAGCAACAATTACTTTATTGAGTCCCCTATCAGAAAATTTGGTTCCCTTAATTGAACAGACCAAAACCTTGGGAAAAGCCGATATTTCCACTTCAAAGCCGACTCAAACCCCATCCGAACCAAAAGGCACGGTCTTAAGATATCGTTTATCCCGTCCAGTGAATCTACTCGTATTAGGAATAGATCGAGTGCCAGATGCCCAAAAAGGTAGTTTAGAGGCCTTTGGGGGTAGAAGTGATACCATGTTGCTGTTACGATTTGACCCTAGCAAAAATTCCGTACAAATGTTATCGATCCCCAGGGATAGCCGTGTCAGAATTCCTGGCGTAGGCTATACCAAGGTTAATGACGCCAATATCCACGGTGGACCGGCTTTAACTGCGCGAGTCATCAGTAAAACCCTTAATAATGTTCCTATTGATCGCTATGTGCGAGTAACAACCGATGCTTTTACTGAATTAGTCGATTTGGTCGGGGGAATAGAAGTTTTTGTCCCTTATCCTATGGAATACGAAGATAAAACCCAAAAATTGAAAATTAACCTTAAAGCAGGACGACAAATTCTCAATGGAGAACAAGCAGAACAATTTGCCCGTTTTCGTAAAGATGGCTATGGCGATATAGGTAGGGTACAGCGACAACAAGTTCTCCTGAAGGCTTTGCAGCAACGTATCTACAACCCTGCTATTATTGCGAAAATTCCCCAGGCTATCAGTCTTGTCGAACAAAATCTCGATACCAATCTAACTTGGGAAGAGATGTTAGCTTTGGCTAATTTTGGTCGGCAATTAGACAGAGAAAATGTCAAAATGGTGATGTTACCTGGGAGATTTAGCCAAGAAGAAGAATTTGATGCCCGTAGCTATTGGGTTCTCTCTCGAAGTGGAATTGAGAAAATTATGGGAGAATATTTTGATATTGTCCCTGAAAGAGAACAGTTTCGTCGTCGTTCCCCCAATAGGATTAGAATTGCCCTACAAAATGCCGCTGACGACCCCAGTTTGCCTAAACGTGTAGCTGAATATTTGGCTAAACGTAACTTTCATAATGTCTACATCATTCAAGACGCGCCCCAACTGCAACAAGAAACAGAAATTGTGGTACAACAAGGAGACTTTGAAGCCGCCCAAAACTTGCAAACCCTAATGGGAATCGGTAGAGTAGAAGCATCTTCAACAGGGGACTTAGATTCCCAATTAACCTTGCGTATTGGTTTTGATGCCAAGGATTTGGTATTAGAGGATAGTTTTCTTAAACAATCGAGTAATTCGGTTGAGTCGGACCAATGAAACAAAAAATTAAAAAATTATTACGGCGCGTTTTTGGTTTAATAGCATTGGTGTTATTAGCCAGCTTTTGGGTGTTATTAGATGCCCACCCAGTTTTAGCACAAGAAAAAACCGTCAACTATACTTTTTCTGAATTGAACAATCAGGATTTTTCCCATAAAGATTTATCAAGAGCAGTATTTGCAGCAGCCGAAATGCGGGAGATCAACTTTGAAGGTTCAGATCTATCCTATTCGATTTTTACCGAAGGAGTGTTATTAAAAGCTAATTTAAAAGATGCTGATCTAACAGGATCATTACTCGATCGCGTCACCTTAGATTTTGCCGATTTAACTAATGCCATTTTAGTTGATGCGATCGCTACTCGAACCCGTTTTTATGACGCTATTATTACGGGGGCCGATTTTACTAATGCAGTGATCGATCGCTATCAGGTATCTTTAATGTGTGAAAGGGCTGATGGGGTTAACCCAAAAACAGGAGTAGCTACTAGAGATAGTTTAGGCTGTCGGTAACTCGATGATTGTGCCAAAATCCCAAAAATTCTATACCTTATAAACTTCTGTATAGCAAAGCAGAAGTTGAGGTTCTTTTTAATCAGCAAAAAATACTCTAGAAACTGCTTAGATAATTCAGAACCCTAAACTTCAAACTCAAGTTAAGATAGAATCTAAGATAGTTCTATCTGGCTAATTTCCTGATTGCTATGTGGCCAGACTAACGAGTTAATAAAGTTAAGCTTTAAAATAAGTCAATGATGTCACCTTCTGGCGTACAACCCCCCGAATCTTACAGCAAGGACGATGTTCAGGAAATTCTACACCTTGCGATCTCGCGTAAAACCGATGTAGACGAATTATCAAGGACTCAACTTTGGGAAATTGCGGCTGAATTAGACATTGATTATGAATCATTACAAGCTGCTGAACAAGATTGGCTCAAAGGCAAAGTTATTGAGTCTAAAAAGCAGGAATTTGAGCAATATCGACGGAAGCAATTGAAGCAAAAAGCTATTAGATATGCTATTATCAATTTCTTCCTGATTATGCTTAATTTATTGGGTTCTGGCACTGTATCTTGGTCTTTGTATATTTTACTAATCTTAGGATTACCTCTTGCTTTAACTACTTGGAATACTTTCCAAACGGACGGAGAAGCCTATGAACAAGCTTTTCAACGCTGGAGTGTTAAAAAAGAAATGAAAGAATCTATTTCGAGTCTTTGGGATAAATTTAAAAAAGCTTGGCAATCTTAAGATTTCTCCGATTCTCCCTACTCCGGTCTCCGAAGCTCCCTACTCGGAGGCTTGATACTATAGCAGTTCTCATACTTGTGAGGTACAGAGGTTATCGCTTTGAGGCAGGAGGCAGGGGGCTCCGAGGCAGGAGTTAGGTGTACCTCATGA
>DLXW01000241.1:4798-14664 GCA_003448685.1 Cyanothece sp. UBA12306 | reverse complement strand
AGCGCGTCTACCAATTCCGCCAGTCCCGCTCATTAAAATGCCCAACTTCTTATTCTTGCTCATTAGTTTAACTCAGTCAACCCTAGTTTTAAGATAAGTTAACGAATGATTATTTTTACTCGGAGCAGATAGAGGGTATTTGATCATAAATAATGAGGATAATGGAATCTAAGATGAGTTAAATTCAAGATAAAAGTCGTTAATTAGAGTTTGACAAACAAAGGAGCTAGTTTAATTTATTTTTGATCTAACTTCTCCTGATGCAACTAGCAAATTTCAGTTTAGCTTAACCTAGACTTTTTTGAGTATTCGAGTTACATTGTTAAGCGAATTTAACCTAAAATACTATAACGTTTTATAGTTTTTGGACAAAATCACCATAAAAATATCTAAATATATCAAAGCCTATGGCCGCTCATTGTGAAGAACAGCAAACAATTTTAGAAATCTGGGGACAAACCCCCCTCAAAGGAGAAGTTATCATCAGTGGAGCAAAAAATTCAGCCTTAGCTTTAATGGCTGGTTCTTTACTTTGCCCTGAAGATTGTCGCTTAAGAAACTTACCATCCTTAGTTGATATTAACCGAATGACCCAAGTTCTAGGGGCTTTAGGGGTTAAGATTGAACGAAATGGCGATATTCTAGACATAAATGCTCAAAATATTGGTAAATCCCAACCATCCTATGAATTAGTATCCCAACTTCGCGCTAGTTTCTTTGTCATTGGTCCATTATTAGCCCGTTTAGGAGAAACTCGTGTTCCTTTACCTGGTGGATGTGCGATTGGTGCTAGACCAGTTGACCTCCATGTGCGAGGATTACAAGCTATGGGTGCTGATGTTCGCATTGAACACGGTGAAGTTCATGCTTGCGTTAAAGGAAATCGCAAGCGCTTACAAGGGGCTAAAATTTACTTAGACTATCCTAGCGTCGGAGCCACCGAAACCATCATGATGGCAGCTACCCTAGCGGAGGGAGAAACCATTATTGAAAATGCCGCCCAAGAACCCGAAATCATTGATTTAGCTGATTTCTGTTGCTCAATGGGGGCTAAGATTCAAGGCGCTGGAACCAATACTATTACTATCTCTGGTGTCGAACGTCTTCATACTACTGATTACAGTGTAATTCCCGATCGCATTGAAGCCGGAACTTTCTTGGTAGCTGGAGCGATTACGCAGTCAGAAATTAGTTTATTTCCAGTGGTTCCTGAACATTTAGCTTCTGCTATAGCCAAATTGCAGGCCATTGGACCTAAAGTGGTGATAGACGGACCTAACCGTTTACGAGTTATCCCTGCACCATTAGGAGGTACAGATATCGAAACCTTACCTTTTCCAGGGTTTCCCACGGATATGCAAGCCCAGTTTATGGCCTTGTTAACTTTGAGTGAAGGGAATAGCGTCATCAGCGAAACAGTTTTTGAAAATCGTCTACGCCATGTAGCAGAATTACAGCGGATGGGGGCTGATATCCGAGTTAAAGGTAATATTGCGTTAGTTCGGGGGGTTCCTTTCTTGTCTGGTGCGCCTGTGATGGCTACAGATTTGAGAGCTTCTGCGGCGTTAGTTTTGGCAGGATTAGCGGCTCAAGGGAAGACTATAGTTCAAGGTTTACATCACTTAGATCGTGGTTATGACAACTTGGAAGAAAAACTAAGGAAATTAGGGGCTAACATTCGTCGGGTGAATGTTCTTTCAGGAGAAGAAACTAAAGAGTATATCTCAGCTAGTTAGGCGATAATTCCTAATTTTGTTGGGGAAATTACCTTCAGTAATTTCCCTTGAATTTTTGAAGTTTTACTTGTAAAATCAGATCAAATTTCCTTCTCATGTAACCTTAAAGAAAAATGCCATCAATAAGAGAGATATTAAACAAATTATTTCAACCAAAATATCTATTTCTATTCTTACTTACACTATCAATTGTCATCAGAGTTTGGGCTAGTTTGACAATCTTAGAACTAAAAGCCAACCCAAGTCAACTAGACTCGGATGAACAGGAATACTACCGATTATCAAGCAATCTATTAGAAGGTAATTATGAGTTCAATGCGCGACGCACTCTTGGACACGTCATTTTATTGACAATATTGCGACTTATGACTTTCGATAACTTTCTAGGAGTTCAATTACTTTGTGTCATTATATTTAGCTTAAGTGCACCATTGATGTATCTTCTAGCGCGGCGCATCATAGGAAACAATCTAGTGGCAATGCTCGTTGGATTGCTTATTATTTTCTGGCCCCCATATATTTATTACGGCAACTCACTCTACAGTGAAACAACGGTATTACCTATTTTCATAACTCTGCTTATTTTGTTACCTCGTGGTTCTCTTTTGACAAATAAATTAGATGGTAATTGGAGACTCTGGATTCTTTGCGGAGTTTTATTGGGAGTTTGTATGTTAATTCGTCCTATGTATTTATTGTTTACTCCCTTTGCTGCACTGATCATTTTTTTAGAAGAAAATCGCTGGAAAACTGCTCTAAATCATTGTGCTATCTTTGCGTTAGGTTGTTGCCTAATTATTTTACCTTGGTCAATTTATATGACTACCAATGCGGGAGTTCCTATTTTAATAAGTGCGAATGGAGGAGAAACTATAGCAGGTGGTCTTAATCCAGTCTTGATTGAACAAGGCTATCAGGAATTTGTTACCCCAAGCGGTCGGCAATCTTGGTTTGGTCCGGGAAAATGGCTTACCATTTCAGCTAATGGGTATCTTAATAAAGAAGAGTTGAAACTACCTTACGCTCAGCAAGACGCTTTGCTCAAAAAACGCACCTTCAATTGGGTTTGGCAGAATCCGGGCTCAGCACTTTACCTAGAATCTGCTAAGTTACTTTATATGTGGGGAATTTATCCTTTAAAACTCGATAAACAAACATTGTTTGGAAGTATTCCAACTATGACTTTACTTGCTTTAAGTATCGCAGCCATGATCCGGTTTCGGCAGAATGTTAGACAGCTTTCTCGCTTTTGGGTTCTTCCTATCTTCGTTTCAGGGGTTGCTCTAATTAGTTGGGGAAGTTGGCGGTTCCGTCAACCAGGAGATCTAGGAATTATTCTTCTTAGTACTATATTTATATTATCCTTGATGATTAAACCCTCAGAAGTTATGAAATTGAACGACAATGCTAAATTAACTTAATAGCGCCATATAATAATTCCGTGATTAAAAGACTTTAGCAAAATTTCCGATTCAAACAGGTCATTTAATACTAGAATTCAGCCACAGTGGATCTTTGAACATCTAAAGTTAACTTAGGAATGAATCTTCATGGGTGAGTCAGAACGGATACCAGTAGGAATTATAGGAGCTTCGGGTTATGGTGGAGTACAATTAGTTAGGTTGCTACTCGAACATCCTAAAATGGAAATCGCCTATCTTGGGGGCAAGGGAAGCGCGGGAAAACCTTATTGGGATTTATATCCTCATTTGTCCCATTTGGTTAACCTAAACATCGAACCGATTGATCTAGAGGTAATAGCATCCCGTTGTCAAGTAGTTTTTTTAGGACTCCCTAACGGACTGGCCTGTGATCTGGCACCTCAATTAATCGCAAAAGGATGTAAAGTATTAGATTTATCAGCAGACTATCGCTTTAGAGATTTACAGACCTATACCACATGGTACAGTAAAGAGCGCAATGATGGAGAAACAGCCGCTAAAGCTGTTTATGGTCTTCCCGAATTGTATCGCTCTGAAATTCAATCGGCTTCATTAATTGGCTGTCCAGGGTGTTATCCAACAGCAAGTTTAATGGCCTTGGCTCCTTTACTAAAACAAGGGTTAATTCTCCCAGAAACGGCTATTATAGATGCTAAATCGGGTACATCAGGGGGAGGTCGTCAAGGAAAAATTAATCTCTTACTCGCAGAAGCGGAGGGATCATTGGGGGCCTATGGAGTAGCTAAACACCGTCATACCCCAGAAATCGAGCAAATTTGCTCAGACTTGTCTGGTCATGAAGTTAAAGTTCAGTTTACACCTCATTTAATCCCAATGGTGCGCGGAATTCTTTCTACAGTTTATGCTTCTTTGCGTGACCCTGGTTTAGTTAGAGATGATATTTTGACCATTTATAGTGCGTTTTATCGTTCTTCTCCTTTTATCAAAATTTTGCCCCATGGGATTTATCCCCAAACGAAATGGGCCTGGGGGACAAATCTTTGTTACATTGGCGTTGAAACCGATCCCCGTACCGATCGCGTAATCGTTTTATCTGCTATTGATAACTTAATGAAAGGTCAGGCCGGACAGGCGGTACAATGTCTTAATCTGATGATGGGCTGGTCAGAAACCCTCGGACTCCCTCAATTATCATTCTATCCTTAGAACCCTAGTAAGCTGTTTGCCATCTAAATTGCTAGTTGAGACTTCAATAGGAACTTCCCAGAGGATTTAAGGGTTTATACTAACTACTTAAATGCTCAGTCTAAATGCACAACAGCTGACAAACGATTTTTAAAAGCTTTAAAGTGATGATCTAGTATACCTCGCCAGTATATTAACTATTAACTATTAACTATTAACTATTAACTATGTCAATTCTTACACCAGACTGGGTTAAACACGCAGTCTTTTATCAAATTTATCCCGATAGTTTTGCTAGAACCGTTCCTTCCCATCAACAATGGTTACTCGATGTTTCTCTTGAACCCTGGCAAGCTTTACCAACTTTCCAAGGATATAAAGGAGGGAATCTTTGGGGAGTCATTGACAAACTCGATTATTTAAAGGATTTAGGCATAACTGCTTTATATTTTACCCCAATTTTTCAGTCTGCCTGTAATCACCGTTATCATACTCATAATTATTATCAAATTGATCCTCTTTTAGGAGGTAATGAAGCTTTTGAAAACCTACTAAAAGAAGCCCATAAACGTGATTTTAAAGTTGTACTCGATGGAGTATTTAATCATGCCAGTCGGGGCTTTTTCTTCTTTAACGATATATTGGAGAATGGACCTAATTCTCCTTGGTTAGATTGGTTTAAAATTACGGGTTGGCCTCTATCTGCCTATGATGGAAATCTACCTGCTAATTATGTTTCTTGGGTTAATTACCGCGCCTTACCAGAGTTTAATCATGATCATCCTGGGGTAAGAGAATATATTATGCAAGTTGGAGAATATTGGCTGAATCAAGGTATTGATGGTTGGCGATTAGATGTGGCCTATTGTATTAAAGCTGAAGGGTTTTGGCAAGAGTTTCGACAACGGGTAAAGGCGATTAATTCAGAAGCTTATATAGTGGGAGAAATTGTCGATGATGCCACTCAATGGTTGGATGGAAATCAATTTGATGGGGTGATGAATTATCCTTTTGGTAGGGCAACAATTGCTTTTACTGCGGGCGATCGCGTCTTAACAGAAACTGTTCCTTCTTTTTATCAACCTTATCCTCCCTTAGATGCGACCCAATATGCAGCAGAAATTAACAATTTATTACAACGTCATCCTTGGGAAATTGAACTAACCCAATTAAACTTACTCGATAGCCATGATACTGCCAGATTAATTACCATTGCCAACGGCGATCGCCCTACGGTAGAATTGGCTACATTATTATTATTTACTTTTCCAGGCGCTCCTAATATTTTTTATGGGGATGAAATTGGTTTACCTGGAGGACATGAACCCGACTGTCGTCGTGGTTTTCCGGCAGAAAATCAATGGGATCAAGAAGTATTAAATTATCATCGTCAATTAATTAGGTTACGCCATCATTATCAAGCTTTACGGATTGGAGAATATCATACTATTTATGCCCAAGGAAAGGTGTATATTTTTGCTAGAATTTTAGAACAAGAAGTGTTAATTATTGCTGTTAACGCTGATACAAATTATCAAGAAGTTAACCTAGATTCAATAGATCAAGCGAAATCCGTTTTTCAAATCAAACCAAATCATTTAGTTTATGGAAAAGGGGAGATTAATTGGCAGCAATCTACTTTGACTTTAAACCTTCCTCCTCGTCATGGTTTAATCGTTGCATCGAAACCTTTTATTAGCTAAATTTTTTGTATTATCATATTTGTTTGGTGTTATATTATGCTATTCTTGATTCAAAACTAAAATGTGGTACTGTGACCCAATGCGAATATCATGTTAACTAAAACAGTCAAGAATCTAATAGTTAGTCTTGCAATTGTGTTTTCTGTAGTATTCTTCTGTCATGCAGGTTCTTCTACTTTAGCAGCCGAGATAGAACCATTGCATGCAATACAAGTAACTGAAAAAACTGTCACTATAATAGTGACAAGCACAGGTTGCACATCTAAAGAGAATTTCACTTCAACTTTGCACAAGTCTGAGCCGCCAATTGTTACATTTATCCGACTGAAGCCCGATTTGTGTAAGGCTGCCCCTCAGCCATATCCCATTAGATTCGGCCTTGAAGAAGTGGGTGCAATGAATTTTCAAACCACTAATGTTTTCTCCCCTGGCCCTAGGTTTTAAATTACACTTGTTTATAGGGGTTAGGGAAAATTCCCCCTTTTATCTGATCGGACTACCATGTATATTGCCGATCAAGAAAGATTAACTCGTGGTTATCCCAAAAATTTTTATTGACCAGACAATTTTGGATTTTGGATTTACGATTTTGGATTAAAAACAAGCCCCTGTCTTTCAAGCAGGGGAAAATCTAAAATCATCAAATCGGATAATCATTAATCTAAAATCTAAAATCTAAAATCTGCAAGCCCCTGTCTTTCAAGCAGGGGAAAATCCAAAATCCAAAATCTAAAATCTAAAATCGATTTGACGCTCTCCTTACTTCTAGTAAGGAGAGCGTCAAATCGATAAAACCAGATTTCATACTAGTTACTTTTCTCAATTAGGAGGATAATTTTAACAAAAAGTTGGGAAACTCTTTATATTCATCCATTGATGCTTTATCTATCGTAAATATACTAATATTGCTTTGATTATATTAGATTAATTAATCTATCAGAAATATTTATTAACAAAACGTTACATTGCCTAGTATAATGATAGGCAATAAATCAAAAAGTAGGTTTTTAAAACAAAACAATGATAATAGCTCAATTTCCTTGGCTAACAGCAATTATCCTACTACCACTGATAGGTGCCTGTGGTATTCCTCTATTGCCTGATAAAGATGGTAAAGTAGTGCGCTGGTATGCCCTAGGGGTAGGACTTGCCGATTTTGCTTTAATGTGTTATGCGTTCTGGAATAATTACGATATCAATAACTCTTCATTTCAACTCGCAGAAAAATATGCTTGGTTACCCCAAATTGGCTTAAATTGGTCGGTTTCCGTCGATGGTATCTCCATGCCACTGGTTCTACTAGCCGGACTGGTTACCACCCTATCTATCTTTGCAGCTTGGCAAGTGGATCGCAAACCTAAACTGTTCTACTTCCTCATGCTGTTGTTATATTCAGCCCAGATAGGAGTATTTGTAGCTCAAGACATATTATTACTCTTTATTATGTGGGAATTAGAATTAGTTCCCGTTTATCTCCTAGTTTCTATCTGGGGAGGTCAAAAACGTCGTTATGCTGCCATGAAGTTCCTCCTCACCACTGCGGCTGCCTCCATCTTCATCTTAGTTGCAGCTTTAGGACTGGGAATCTATGGTGGTGGTCAAATGACCTTCGACATGGTGGAATTAGCAGCCAAAAACTACCCTCTAGCCTTAGAACTACCGATTTATGCGGGGTTATTAATTGCCTTTGGCGTGAAGTTAGCCATTTTCCCCCTCCATACTTGGTTACCTGATGCCCACGGGGAAGCTTCCTCGCCTGTTTCCATGATTTTAGCTGGAGTTCTGTTAAAAATGGGAGCTTATGGGTTAATTCGTCTTAACCTAGAAATTCTCCACGATGCCCACATTTACTTTGCTCCAATTTTAGTCATCCTAGGGGTCATTAATATTGTTTATGGTGGTTTCGCTTCCTTTGCCCAAACGAATATGAAACGCCGTTTAGCTTATTCCTCTGTATCTCACATGGGATTTGTTTTAATTGGTATTGCTTCGTTTACCGATATTGGGATCAATGGGGCAATGTTGCAGATGATTTCCCACGGGTTAATTGCTGCGGTATTATTCTTCCTTGCTGGTGTAACTTACGATCGCACCCACACAATGGCCTTGGATGAAATGGGAGATATTGGTCAAGTAATGCCTAAAGTATTCGCCTTGTTCACCATCGGTGCCATGGCATCTTTGGCGCTACCTGGAATGAGTGGTTTTGCGAGCGAAATTTCGGTTTTTGTCGGAGTTACCAGCAGTGACATCTATAGTTCTAGCTTCCGCACAGTGACTGTATTTTTAGCAGCAGTAGGCTTGATTTTGACTCCCATCTATCTGCTGTCAATGTTACGTCAACTGTTCTACGGTTCTGATAAAGCTTTGACTTGTGGGTTGACTAATACTCAATTGCTAAATCCTGATGGAGACAAAGCAGTCTGTTTTGGTAATAGCTGTGTTTTACCCACAGATGCTCATTTTACCGATGCTAAACCCCGTGAACTGTTAATCGCTTTGAGTTTTATGGTATTAATCATTGGCATTGGATTTTATCCCAAACTTTTCACTCAAATGTATGATGTGAAGACCGTGGCAATTAACGCTCAAGTTCGTCAATCCTATCAGCAAATCGCGGAAATTAATCCCGACATTTATGCTTTTTCTCCCCAAATTGAAGAAGTATCTGAACTAGCATCAAGTGTAGGGGTTTCCCGTTAATAGAGAAGGAAACAGGGAAGAGGGGATGAAAAACTGAAAAAATTGCTCAAATCTAAACTCCCAATTCCCGATTCCCTAATTCCTAATCTTTAATTTTCAATTCATCAATATTCCAAAAAGCTCCTCCTATTGCAGAAAATTGAACATTTTGAACGCGATCGCGGACAGCTTGAAGTAATAAAGAATTAACTAAACAAAATATAGGTAACTGTTCAGCTACTACTTGTTGAAACTCTCCATAAATTTCTTTTCTTTTAGCCTCATCGAGAGTTTGTAATCCTTCTAGAAATAAACGATCAATTTGCTTTTCCCAATCAGAAACTACCCAATCAACAATAGCAGTATCTCTCGGTTGTGGTCCTTGATTAAACTGATGGAATGACCCCTTACTTGTCCAAAATAGCGATAGTAAATTCGGTTCTACTTCAGATCCAGGAACCCCAAAAGCACCCACATAACATTCCCAGTCTCGACGCGCTAGTAATCTTTGTAGAATAATAGGTAAACTTTGGGTTTCTAAATTAGTCTTGATCCCAATTGTTTGAAGATCTTCTTGGATTTGAACTGCAATATCAATACGACTTTTATCTTCAGATTTAACTAAGATATTGAACTGTACTTGATTACCATTTTCGTCTAATAGCTGATTTTGATTATTATATTTAAAACCTTCTTGTAATAGAATTTGTTTACCCTTGTTAGGATCGTAATCATATATTTTTAATCCTTGTTCTGGTGATAAATAATAAGGACTTTGGACAGCTAAAACTGAATGTTGAATCGCACCTAACCCTCGGTAAATATTATTATTGATTCTTTCTCTATTAAGAGAATAGGCCACAGCTTGACGAAAAGCTAAATTATTAAACCAACGGGATTTAATGGGATCAACAAATTGCTTTTTTTGCTTGTTTCGCCCTTGATTAAGGTTAAAACTGATAAAACTAATTCCTGTTAAGGGACCCCCATTATAAATGGTAAATTTGCCCCTTTTTTCTTCCCTTTTAAGCAAGCTAAAAGATTGAGGAGATACACTAATAGTATCTAATTCTCCAGATCTAAATCTTAATAATTGATTATCACTTGATTCAATAATAGGTACAACAATTTTTTGAATATAAGGTAAACTATTACCT
>DLXW01000241.1:3792-4596 GCA_003448685.1 Cyanothece sp. UBA12306 | reverse complement strand
TAGAATTAGTCTTTCTCCAGGGGTATAACTAACTAATTTATAAGGTCCGTTTGTAACAATTTCTTGAGGAGGAGTATCAGTTCCCCAAGTAGAAATAAATTGAGGATTCCCTGATTCATCAAGAGATATTACGGAGGAGAGTAATTTATGAGAAGGTAAAATTGCGAGTCTTGTAATATATCTTAAAAATGGAGCAAAGGGTTCTGGTAAAGTAAATTCAATGTGGGTTGAATCAAGTTTTTTAATAACAGGAAATTTTTTCTGATTACCAAATTTTAAAAAATCTTTCCAAACACTTGGAATTTTTGGATTTAGATAAATTTGGTTATAGGTAAAAACAACATCATCAGCAGATAAAGGGACTCCATCAGACCATTTTAGACCTTCTCGTAAGGTAAAAATAAATTGACTTTTATCGGGAGAAATTTCCCAAGACTCAGCTAATGCAGGTTCTACTTCTCCAGTTATACCATTGAGTTTTAATAATCCTCTATAAAGATAACCAAAAATACTATAAGGTGTTGTATTAACAGCATAGTTGAATGTTGGGGGATCACTAGAAACTGCTAATACTAATTGATCTTTTTTATCGGAATTATTTATTAAATTTTTGGCACTACAACCATTAGTTATAATTAAGAGAAAAACTAAGATGAAAGAGATCAATGAACGTAGAGATCGCCCTATAACCAGATTATCTCTCTTAAAGTTTACTCGATAAATTCTAATAATGCTTTGGGAAAAGCAAAGAAACATTTTAACTGCTGACTTGAACATATAGTTATTGACATACTCCCCCGTTAA
>DLXW01000241.1:0-3629 GCA_003448685.1 Cyanothece sp. UBA12306 | reverse complement strand
TTGACATACTCCCCCGTTAAACTGCTTCCATCCCCCGCTAATTTTCGTGAATATTTTGTGGAAAAATGTAGCGGGGGCATTGATCTAAAATTTTAGGTAAAGTTGCCATGTCCTGAGCAAGTCTTGGGAGCTACTCATTATCTGAGAACTTATCACATAGTTCCACCTAAAAATTCTTCGATTTCTTTATCATTCAGGCCACAACTTTGACTCGAAACTATAGATTTTTTAAAATCTGATTGAGCAACAGCATTAGCCACTAAATCCCAATCTTTTGGTTGAGCTTGTTTTAATTGTTCAACTTGGCGCTCTAATGATTCAATCCGGTCTAACAATAATCTTACTACCTTAGCTTCCGAATCAGGTAAATTATTGTGAGCTAAAGGATTAACCCGCACTCCTGATTGATAAATAATCCGACCTGGAATACCGACAACGGTACAATCAGAAGGAACATCTCTGAGGACAACCGAACCAGCACCGATGCGGACATTATTACCGATGCAAATATTACCTAAAACCTTAGCGCCTGCTCCCACAACAACGTGTTCCCCTAAAGTGGGGTGACGCTTACCACTTTCTTTCCCCGTTCCCCCTAGGGTAACTCCCTGATAAATCAATGTATAATCACCAACAATAGCTGTTTCTCCAATGACGACTCCCATGCCATGATCTATAAATACACCCTGTCCAATTCGCGCCCCAGGATGAATCTCAATTCCTGTTAAAAAACGCGCAATATGGGAAATTAAGCGGGGCAGAAAGGGAATACCAACACGATATAAGCGATGGGCAAAACGGTGGCAGATTAACGCTTGTAAACCAGGATAACAAAAGACAACCTCCAGCCAATTGCGGGCTGCAGGGTCGCGCTCAAAGATGATGCGGAAGTCAGCAATTAGAGAAAGTAGCACCTAGGGTCGTCCTGTCTAAACAATGATGGTTTCTTATTCATAATATCATTATTATTGCCAACTTGAACCTCAGTTTAGTACCAAGTAGTGATTATTTTCAAGTTTGGATAGGGCATAATAAAGCTATGCTTGCAATTTTATGAGGAGTAAAATCCTTAAGATTCCCGTTTTTTTTCCTTACACCATGAAATCATCTCGAACATTCTTACCTTTGATTCTCAAACTTGTTGGAGGTTTTTCAACCCTTTGTTTGTTCTTAGGAAATGGTTTAATATCCTCAGCATCAGCAGCAGAAAAACTAACTTTTAAACTCGGTCCTTTGCAGCACACTATCCAAATTGACGATTTACAACAGTTCGTTAATACGGGTAATTTATCCCCTAAACTCAAACCCTATCAGTTTGTTTTAACCCCTCAAGTACAAGAATTGTTGGGAAAGCATATTCAGGTTGATCCCATAATAGCTGAACAATTTTTAGCAGATCTTTTCCAAACTGTGGATGGAGATAAATTACTCCAACAAATTAATCAAGCTTTACCTAATAGTACGCGACAACAACTTAAACTAGCTTTGCAACTTCTAGTACAACAAACTAGTAACCTAAGTATTATCAATTTTTTAAGGGTTTATCCCCAGGAAACGCTCACCATTGATTTGTCTAGTTTAGCTAGTTTAGCGGTTCAATTTAATGCTTCTTTTATTCAAAGTCAATTGCTTAATTCTCGTTTGGAAAAAGCTCTTAAATCTCCACAAGCAACGATAGTAAACCATGATTTTGATCCCACAGCTAAAGGGGATAATATTGTTTATCAGAATACTTTTGTTGTCAGAGATCGCAGTCGTCAACGGAATATTCCTTTAGATATTTATTATGGCAATAATACCCATGGTTCCTTAGTGGTTTTGTCCCACGGTTTCGCCTCAAATCGTTATTTTTTGCGATATCTAGCTCGTCATTTAGCTTCCCATGGCTTAACGGTTGTTTCTATTGAACATCCTGGTAGTGATATTAACGCTTTGATTGAAACTTCAGTGGGTTTAAAGATCAGTGAAATTTTGCCTTCATCTGAATTTGTTGATCGCCCCCAAGATGTTAGTTTTGTTTTAAATCAATTAAGTTTAATTGATCAAAAAAACTCTCATTTCAAAGGAAAATTTAATACCCAAGAAGTAACTATAATTGGTCATTCCTTTGGAGGATATACTGCCTTAGCTTTAGCGGGTGCAACGGTTAATTTAAAAGTATTACGACAATTTTGTCAAGAAATTAATCCTGTTGGACGTTCCCCCGCAGACTGGTTACAATGTGCTGCGGCTAAACTTCCTTATAGTAGCAGAAGATTCAAAGATCTTAGAGTGAAACGTGTTATTGCCTTGAATCCTATAGTGGGTCAATTATTTGCTAATAATCTCTCACAAATAAATGTTCCTACTCTAATTTTATCAGGTTCTGAGGATAGTATAACTCCAACTATTTCTCATCAATTACAACCCTTCAAGCAACTAACGGGGACTAAATATTTGATCATGGCTTTTGGTGCTACCCATATGAGTATTACAGATGTTAATAATTATGATAGTTCTGTTGCTCAAAGTACCCTAGTTCGAGAGGTCATAGGACAAAAAGCAGAACCTGTACGGCAATTAGTTAAAGGTGTGAGTTTGGCTTTTATTCAACAGTTAAATTCCCAATCTTCTGAGTATGACTCTTTTCTCACTTCGGGTTACGTTGAGTCTCTTTCTAATGACAAAATTCGCTTTCGTTTAACAACTAAATTTTCTTCAAATATTGAGAATTTACTCAAGGTTTTAGTAATAGGCAAGCAAACTTTAACAATTAGCAATTTACCTTCATTTAATTCTACCTTTTATCAAATTAAAAATTATTTTTCTAATGCAAAAGATATTTTAATTAAACCGGAATATTGCACTACACAAGTAAATGATTTATTTACTAAGTTACTTACTAATTATCCCCATAGTTGATATTTGATGGTGTAAAATTATAAAATGTATTGTCTGAAAATGGGTTAAGTTATGTCTCGACGTTCTTGGTTTCAATGGCTTTTTACAGTTTGTTTGATCATTCTTAGCAATAGCTTATTTATCGGTTCTGCTTTAGCTTTAGGTGGGCCACAACTTCCCTTAAATGAACCTGCACCTAATTTTACTTTACCCACTAATATTGGAGATGGTGAGGTGAGTCTTTCGGACTATCGGGGAAAGTGGGTAGTATTGTATTTTTATCCGAAAGATTTTACTCCAGGTTGTACCTTAGAAGCTAAGAGATTTCAACAAGATTTACCAAAATATCAAGCAAGAAATGCGCAAATTCTGGGGGTAAGTGTTGATGATGTTGACTCTCATGCTGAGTTTTGTGATTCGGAAGGGTTGAAGTTTCCTTTATTAGCAGATACTACTGGAAAAGTAAGTAAAATGTATGGTTCTTTTTTAACAGGAATGTCTTTACGTCATACCTATTTAATTGATCCTGATGGTATTTTACGGGAGCGTTTTCTGGGGGTACTTCCTGCTATTCATAGCGCAGAAGTTTTAGAAACTCTTGATAATTTAATTTCGTAAGCTATAAATTAAGCTAGGTGATTTATCAAAATTATTGGGTCTAAATCCTGGCTTTTTAAAGCACAAAGTTTTTGGAGTGAGGCATAAATACTCGTTACAAAAACTACTCCTGTACGGGCTTAATATTATTA
>DLXW01000141.1:1707-3496 GCA_003448685.1 Cyanothece sp. UBA12306 | reverse complement strand
TTTATCCCATACAGATTATGGGATACGTAGTAATGCAGCAGAGGCATTAGGCAAGTTAAGCAATAGTTCACAGCAGGTGATTGAGGCTTTGCTGGGGGCTTTATCCCGTACAGATAATATCTTGCGTTTTTATGCAGCAGTGGCATTAGGCAATTTAGGCAATAGTTCAGAGCAGGTGATTGAGGCTTTGCTGGGGGCTTTATTCGATACAGATTATCCGGTGCGTTGGGAGGCAGCAGAGGCATTAGGCAAGTTAGGCAACAAATCCGATAAAATCAAGCCATTAGTAGTGCAGTGGATTCAACAGCATGAAGATTCTGAATTTGTAGGAAGTGGTATTGATGCTTTGTGGGAATTAGTGATATGAAATCTAGTTAAATTTTATAAATCAAAGACAAGTTTTAACGCATCACTCACCGCTTTCATGATTGGACAAGTTCCAATTTTTTTATCTATTTCTCTTTCTAGTACAGTTGCCAAGTTATCAACAATAATTACTGAATCCATAACTAAACCCATCTGTCGACCAATTGAACTCTCTTGATCAATCCTAATTCTTGTATTGCCTTTTCGTTTTAAATTGGATGTGATAGGAACAACAATTTTTTGTTTTAATCCTGTATTGAGAGAATTCGATTGAACAATTAAAGCAGGACGTTTTTTATATGTAACAAAGTCAGCGTTAGGAAAACGAACTAAAATAACATCACCCCAATTAAATGTTGTCATAAACATCCATCTCTGCTTGATTCCAATCTTCTTCAAGGTGTTTAAGTCGAAAATAAGATTCCATTATTTCTGTTTCTGACCATTCTAAAGATTCTAATAAAAGCTGATGTTCAGGAATTGGATGACTTGGAATTGATAAGTTATCTGCTTGAGTTTCACTAGAAAATTGCTGAGTTTCTTGAGATGACATAAGACACTCCATGAGAGCTATTTTATAATTAATATTATAGCTTAAGATGACAAGCTCTGTATCCGTTCCAATTTCCGCTTAAAGCATGATCCTTATATTTTGTTTCTAAGTCTTGATTTTCCAGTAACTTTTCAATTACAGTTTTCAGTTTATTCATGTCTTTACCCCGTTTTTGTAAACGCTTAATATCTTTTTTAAAACGGGTTTCAAAAATCGGGGATAACATTAAATTCCTAATTCATCATAAAGATGTTTTTTGTCTTGACAAATAGTTAGTTTTTTGTGTTCCTCTATATTCTCAATGGATTGTTGTGTTTCTTGGTTAAAATCATTGATTGTATAAGTTCCTTCTTCAATTCGCTTTTCTTTTTCAGCTTGTTGCAAAAAATCATCTAAGTGTTTCTGTAAATAGATGGCAAGTGTATTTTGTTGTTCTTCAGGAAGTTGTAAAATCTGCTCAAAGGTTTCTTGCATTAATTGAGTCATGGAATATCTTTGGAAAATATGTTTGATTGACACAATTATAACAACAATATAACCAATAAGGTATAACTTTTTGTTAGGTTTCGTTCCTCAACCCAAACTACCAGTGATCGCACTTAAACTGTATCAAGTATTGAAGGGGTGATCGAGAACAAAAAACAATTACACTCATTTTAATATTCCCAAAAAACTTCCGTTAAAATTGCTTCAAGTTCATAATTAAATTGCCAAATATCAGGAAAATAAACCTTTTTGTATTCCATTTTTACTTGAGAAAGAGCATCTTGATAAATTTCCTCAAACACCTGAGCAAAATATCTTTTAAGACTGGGAGATTTTTTGATTAAACGCCTGAGTTTGCGCCTTTGTTCAGCAATAGTTAGTTCC
>DLXW01000141.1:0-1527 GCA_003448685.1 Cyanothece sp. UBA12306 | reverse complement strand
TGTTCAGCAATAGTTAGTTCCCAACCTCGATTATCATAGACGCTATCAATATAAATTCGCTTAAGAAGATGCGCCAATAAAACTTCTAGACGATTTTCTAACTCCTGTTTTTCTGAACGTCCCAAAGCCTCAATTTCCTCGACTAATTCCTCAATATTAATCTCGCTAAATTTCCCTTCTCTTAACTTAGTTGCCGTATCTTCCAACCAGAGAGAAAAATCTTGTTCGTATAGAGATTGTTCGGTGATAATTGAGTTAATTTGCTTTGTCAAAATACATAATAAAAAATAAGGTGCGTTACCCTAGGCTAACACACCCTACAATTGTTTCTAAAATATCTTTAACTATTTAACAAATTGGGGCATAATTTCAGCAGCAGTAAATAATCCATGAATTCCGCGATCATGTAGCATTTTACCAGCCTTAAGATAACCAAAAGCTGGGCCACAAACATTAGCCGCCATACTGGTTTCATCCCCTAAAGTAAAGGTATGGGTAGAAATTTTACCTTCAAAAGTTCGTCCTGTAATCTGCACATTGGTACTCAAAGGTTTCTTGGGGTTACGAGTATCAACTACACCCCCAACTGTAACGCGATCGCGCGAACAAATACCAGCCAATTCCAGCATAATATCATCCGCGTGTTCCATATTTTCTAAGGTCAGAATGCCGTTGGTTTGGTCCAAAAATGCCTCTACTTCCGCATCTGTCATCCCCTTGGCCTTTTCCACAGTAAAACCTGGTAAATGGGCGATATCTTCACGAATAGTAGCACGATAAGCTTCCCAATTAGCTATACCTACCCCAAAAGTAATTTTAACACTGTGAATCTCAGCGTAACTCTGGGCTGCTACCACAGCCGCAGCCGTCAACAACCCTGGAGTAGCGCCACATCCCGTCAGATAGGTAATTCCCGCCGCTTCTAATTCTGGTTGCAAGGTTAATAATTGTTCTACCGCGCTAGTACGTTTGAGCGCGTCTACTAATACTCCTTGCCATCCCGAAGCGATAAACTGCTTGGCAACATCAGCCATAAAAGTATTGGGTAGATTAGGTAAAGCTAAGAAGTAGCCATCAACAGCAGAGTTTTCTAATAATTCTTGGATACTATGGTTGCTCAAGGTTCCATAGGGTTCAAGATAGCCAATTGATCCCTGTTGATGATAGGTGGCGATCGCTCTATCGGGATCTAATCCTGTCTCACAATAAGCATAACCTTTGAGATCTGCTGCTCCCACCCAGGTCATTTCTTGTTTGGGCGCAAGAACTCTGGCTGCGGCTTGTCCTAGTCCTCCGAATCCTAACACACCTACTTTAATCATACTCTTAATACTCATTATCTTTGTCTGTTTTGACTTTCATTTAACCTTCATTATCGGGTGTTTGGGAGAGACTGGGAAGTGTGTTAACGAAGTCATAAGTCATCGAAAATCTGGGTCTGAAACCCCGTCGTTCTACGACGGCTTTACGGCTTAAGTCTAGCACTCCCACAAAATATCTGTTAGAATGTGAGGTATGGAAAAAGCC
>DLXW01000338.1:8670-13879 GCA_003448685.1 Cyanothece sp. UBA12306 | reverse complement strand
ATGTCTGGCAAACCAGTGCTACTGAACCAACGGGTCAACCTCCTGTTAGAGTCATTGAAGAAATGCCTTGGCTTGGAGATATAGAGAACTTTTTAGGCGGTAATGGTCTAAGATTTGCCAAAGCCAAACTAGAACCAGAAGGGGGTTTTCCCCATTTATTGCTCCAACTTCCACCAAGAGGTCGTAATTTTGGGGATGGTGACTTTTCCTTTCAAAACGCAGCCGTCACTTTATTGTCAGTGCCTTATTTTACCCCCCAAGACACCAGCGTTGGGGTGCAAGGTGACTTTATCTATCCTGGTAACAAACGGATCTCGATTAATCTTGCCTATCCCATTGTAGGTGACTTAATTTGGGCAAAGGGAACATACCAAGATCAACCAGAACATCTCTTAGGAGACTCTGCCTCCTTTGGTTTACCCGAACCCCCATCATTTCCAGTAGGTAACGAAATTTCCCTAGAATTGGAGTTTTCTAAATCCTTGAAAACTCTTTTAAAACTAGAGTTTTCAGTGGAAATTAACCAAACATGGCAGTTACTCTCCAATCCGATCCCTCTAGCTATTGAAGGGGTATCATTTTACGTCACAATTTTTGATCCTTTTAATAATGCTTCGAGAAGCGTGTTTGCTAGTCTTACAGCAGAAGCTACTTTTGGAGATCCAGGGGATGGACAGTTTCGACTGAGATGTGGTGGAACATATCCTGATGGACAATTGTTTTTGCAATTGAGAGAAAGCTTACCCATCGGTACACTTATGGAAAAGCTTGTCGGACCGTCGGAAGGGCTTCAAAGTCTTAACTTTGATGCGTTGCAAATTGATTATAACTATAAAACAAAGATCGTCGGGGCTAAGGTTTTTGGTCTTTTTCTTGATGTCAGTAGTCAGTGGGAAATCATAACAGGTTTCAATATTTTAAATACTCGCTTTAGAGTCGAAGGTATTTATGGCGAAAGTGGCAACTCATATCAGGGTAGTTTCAATGCAACTTTAACAATTTCAGATGTCAATCTTTATTTAAGTGCTAATTATCATAATGGCTGGGAAGTTGAAGGAATTGCTGAAAATCTTCCAATAGGTCAGCTAATTGATTGGTTAACTCAACAAGTTGATAGTGGAGTTACACTGCCAGAGTCAATTAAAGAATTTTATATTGAAACATTAACACTTAAATTAAATAGCAATACTAAATATTTTGCTTTTATCTGTGAAGGAAATTTATCTATTGATAATCAACAACTAAAGACTATTATCACTATTCAAAAAGAATCATCAACAATAGATTTCAGTGGTTACATCACGATAAATAACTTACAATTTAACCTGATCTTTAGTAAAGATAATAAAGCTAAAACCTTCATTGCTGCTTATAATAACCCTAATGGTGATTCCCTAATTATTAAAAACCTCGTTGCTGACGTTTCTAATAATATTGCTACCTATATCCCTGAAAGCTTACAAATTACCTTACAAGATGCCTTATTTGCTTACAGTAAAAACCAAGAAAAAACTAGCTTTCTCTTCGGACTTAATCTCGGTTCCCAACTTAATTTATCGAACCTTCCCCTAGTAGGAAAACAATTTCCCCCAGAACAAACCATTAAAGTTGATGACTTACAATTTATTATTGCTTCCCAAAACCTCAATCTAGAAGAAGCAGAAACCTTTAATAATCTGATCCCCGAAACAATTAGCAAACTTCCCCTACCAACCAGCGAAAATCAAACAGAAACAACACCCGCTATTAAAAAAGGGTTCAACCTTTCGGCTAATCTACAATTTGGGGAAACAACAGAAATTTTAGCCCTTCCTATCTCCTCCGAAACAGAACCAGATCCCACCCCAGAAACCTCCCCTAACCCCATATCCGATAATTCTAATATCACTACCACGACCTCTGAGGACGCTACTTGGTTCTCACTACAAAAAACCTTTGGCCCCGTCTATTTTGAAAGAATTGGCATACAATATCAAGACTCAGCTATTTGGTTCCTTTTGGATGCTGACCTTTCCTTTAGCGGACTCACCCTTTCCCTTGATGGTTTAGCCGTCGGTTCAGCGTTACAACCCTTTAGTCCTCAATTTCGCTTACAAGGACTGGGTATCGACTATCAAAGTGGTAGTAACTTAACCATTGCTGGTGCATTCTTAAAACTGGGTAATGAATATGCCGGAAGCGTTGTCATTAGTACCTCTGAATTAACCTTATCAGCCATTGGGTCCTACAGCGAAACCAGTGAAGGACATCCTTCCTTATTCATCTATGGAATATTAGACTATCCCCTTGGGGGCCCCTCTTTCTTCTTTGTCACCGGACTAGCGTTAGGGTTTGCCTATAACCGTTCTGTAATTCTACCCACCCTCGACCAAGTTCCCCAATATCCTCTCGTCCAAGCAGCTTTATCTGGCGCAACGAAGGGAACAACAGGGTTAATTGAGATGCAAAGGAACCTATTGCCCTATATTCCGCCACAAGTGGGACAAATAGCCTTTGCTGTAGGGATTAAGTTTACTTCCTTTAAATTAATTGAATCTTTTGCCTTATTAGTCGTTGCGTTAGGCGATCGCCTGGAAATTAATTTAATTGGCCTCTCTACTATTATCGCCCCCTCAGCAGAAATTAATCCAGGGGTTCCTCCCTTAGCAGAAGTTAGAATTGCCCTATTAGCCCGTTTTATACCCTCAGAAGGCATTTTACAGGTAGAAGGAAAGGTAATGCCTGATTCTTATGTATTTGCGCGAGACTGCCAATTATCAGGGGGATTTGCCTTTTATTGTTGGTTTGCAGGAGACTATGAAGGAGACTTTGTCCTGACGGTGGGAGGATATCATCCCGACTATCGAGTTCCGGCACATTATCCGAAAGTTGATCGTTTAGGGTTAAATTGGCGCATTAGTGATAAATTATCCATTAAAGGGGGGATTTATTTTGCCATCACTGCCTCTGCATTTATGGCAGGGGGAAGACTCGAAGCGGTTTGGCAGTCAGGTAGATTGAAAGCTTGGTATATTACTGAGGCGCATTTTTTAATCTCATGGCAGCCTTATTTTTACGATATTCGTCTCTCAGTGAAAATAGGGGTTGCTTATACCTTTAAAATCTTTGGGTTTCGCAAGCGAATTTCTGTGGATGTTAGCGCATCCTTGCATATTTGGGGCCCTGAATTTTCTGGAACAGCCAAAATAGATATTTCTGTCATCTCCTTTACGGTACGCTTTGGTAACCGAATGTCACGGGTTTTGCCTTCCATTTCTTGGAGTGAATTTAAAACCTCATTTTTACCAGCTTCAGAGGAAATATGTACGATTAGGGTTAAGCAAGGACTACTAAAAACCATAGAACAAAGCAGATCTGAACTGTGGATCATGAATCCCAAGGATTTTACCTTAATTGTCGGTTCAGTGATTCCTATCAAAAAAGCAGAAGGTTTTGATTTCATTGACGATACCACTAGACAAGAACCCGTTGGTATTGCACCAATGGCGGCTAATGAGAATCAATTTAGCCAATCTGATTATACGATTACCATTAAAAGCCAAACCAACGAAGAAGCCGAATTTAGTTACGAACCTGTTAGGAAAAATGTTCCCATTGCTTTATGGGGGGAAAAACAACAAACTGACTTAAACGCGGAAAAATTCGTCAATGTTATATCTGGTTTTGAAGTCAAACCGAAAAACCCACCCAAACCAGGAAAAACCCAAGCCATACCCAAAGGGAACTTAAGTTATGATACAGAAAACCTAACCAATTTCTATGAATGGCAATCTTTTAGCGAATTTTCCTTAAATTCTGAAACCGATGAAGATCAACGTTCACAAGCGATCGCTCAAAATATAATCACCCAATACAGTACCCGCAGACAACTCCTCTCTGAATTAGGGTTTAGGGAAGAAGAAATTAACACCATTGATTTACAAGCTTTGAACAATGATGTTGAGCAAGCTTTTGTTATTGCGCCTCAATTGCTCGAAGTTTAAACTTTTTGACATTTTACTGGCAATTTTTACTGAAAAACTATGGCTAATACTGTTCGTGACACCACCACTAACGATAAAATCCAATTGATCCAAAGTCATCAAACCCCGTTAAATGCGGGAAAATATACCATTACGGTTAAACAAAACATTACAGTTAAGGAAAATCAGGACAGTTTTGAGGCTAAACAAGAATTTGTCATTAATGGTGATCCCTTTGAATTAACCCCCCAAGAGATCCATACTGTTTTTCCCCCTGCTAACAATCTTGGAGATCATGCCCATAATTTACCCCATATTATTTTAAACCGTAGTACCTTACCGTGGGAAAGATTAGCCCAGTTATATCGAGAAAATGCCCCTTGGTTAGCCCTTTTAGTGATTCATGACCAAGAAAACCAAGGTATTTCTCCAGATATATTACCCTTACAAAAAGTTACCTTAGAAACCTTAGAAAACCCCATCATATGACAACCCCTTACCGTTGGTGAAATTAAACAAAATGCAGCAAATCAGCAAATTTCAGGGACGCTTCTGGACTTAGAACCCAATCATATCCTCGGAAACTACTATTTTCGTGGTTTAAATATTCCTAGAGATGATTTTGAAAGCTTAACGGGCCATCAATTAACCGATCAAGTTACCGTTGTTGATGTTAAACGCAGTTTATTAGAAATTATTTTACCCACCATTGATGAATTAGAGTATTTAGCCCATATTCGTCAAATGACAGATATTGAGGATGATCCTATCAGTGAACCATTAGCCGTCATTATGAGCAATAGATTACCCTTAAGAGGGGGTAAAACTACTGTTTATTTAGTTTCTCTGGAAAATGCTTATGATAATGGTACATTTAATTATCACGATGCAGAAGCTGAAGATTATATTCGCTTAATTACCTTAAAACACTGGTCTTTTAGCTGCATTGACCCAGAAAATAGCTTTATGGGTCTATTAAAAGCCCTAAACCGCAATTTAACTAACTATAATGGTCAAGCAACCCTAAGACTACCAAAACGAGATAACCCCAACTTAGAAACCTATTTATCTCAAGGTAATGTCCCCTTACCCCACTATTTGCGTCAAGGAGGTAAAACCTTCTCTTGGTATCGTAGTCCCCTACCACCAGCAGAAAATACCACTTCTGTTGATCTGTCTCAATTATCTGTTCGCAGTGGGGATCAACTTATTTATTATAATACTAATCAGGGAATGTTTGATGTCTG
>DLXW01000338.1:6277-8491 GCA_003448685.1 Cyanothece sp. UBA12306 | reverse complement strand
TATGCTGCTGCTTGGCAACTGGGACAATTATTAACTATTAAAAATAAAAAATTAGCCGTTAGTTTATTTAATTGGAAACGAGCCAATGCTCAAAAACTAGCACAAAATAATCAACAAGCTTTATTTCCTCATATTTTTACCCCCAATCAACTTAATAATAATAATGACTTAGAGTTTCCTCCAGATATTCAAACTTGGTTTAGAGAACTAGGATTACTGTATCATATTCCCTTTAATTATCTTGTTCCTGATGAACAAATGTTACCCTTAGAATCTATACGGTTTTTTTGGTTAGATTGGTTTTGGGTAGAATGTTTATTAGATGGAGCCTTTAGTATTGGTCGAGTGCAAAATTCAGATGTTGAACAAGACGAAAAAACGAATCCGTTGAATCGTCAACCCCAAACTATTACTGGATTTTTATTGCGATCAGAAGTTGTTTCAGGATGGCCAGACTTACAAATAGACGGTTCTAACTCTCTTGAAACAGGAGATGAATTTATTCCTTTAGAACAGCGTTTAAAATTATTAAGATGCGATCGCCTTTCCCATAATGTTTTGCTGTGTTTATTTGCAGGAGAAATCAAAACTGTCGATATTTATTTGAAACCTGAAGGGCTTAATTTTGGATTTAATGAAGATAAAAATAATAACTTTTCTCGTCAACTGCGAGACTTACAAGGTAACGAACAAAGCGACTGGAAAATTAATCCTATACCCTTTCGCAATCAAGCTAAAAATGTCATTAATATTACAGCTTTAATCGAGGAAATAGAAGCAGAATTAAATAATCAAGCGATTACGTTTGCTCAGTTTACCTCTGCTCAGTTTGCCTTACAAATGATTCAAGGAGCAGAAAAAGTAAGGTTTTCTGCTCATGCTCGTCTGCTTTAAGATTTAGGTTTAACCATCAAAACTACACAAGCTCTTGCATGAACATAATAGCTATTACCAGGAACAGGATCACCAGTTGCCAATTCACAAAAACTCTTAGATAAAGGTAAAGCAGTATCAATAATCCGATTCCAACACTTATCATGATCTAACGGAGGTAACTCAAAGTCTGCACCTTCCCAATAAGCATTAAGGATTATGTGTAGATATTCATTAGCCTCGGGATAGCTTAAACTAAAAACTAGACAGTGGGAATCATCTGACCAATCTGGTTCACCCAATGTAGCTCCATGCCATGTAAGATGGGGAAGATTAGAATTAGTATTAACTTCCAAACGTTCTTCTTGACTAAAAAGCTTTAAACCTTGAATAAAACTGATCAGCTTCCGAAAAAAGCACCATAAATCAAATTGTTGATCTACATCATCCCAATCAAACCAACTTAATTCATTATCTTGACAATAGACATTATTATTGCCTTTTCGGGTGCGACTTACTTCATCTCCCATTAAAATCATGGGGGTTCCTTGGGAAACAAAAAGAATAGTCAAGAAGTTTTTAATCTGTTGTAACCGTAAGTCCTTAATTTGAGGATTTTCCGTTTCCCCTTCTACTCCACAATTCCAACTAAAGTTATCATTACACCCATCGCGGTTATCCTCTCCATTAGCTTCATTATGCTTTTTATCGTAGGAAACCAAATCATTGAGACTAAAACCATCGTGACAGGTAATAAAGTTAATACTGCGGTTGATATCGGTATCTTGACGGTGGTAAATATCAGGACTACCTAAAATTCTTGCCGCTAAACGACCAACCATACCTGTTTCTCCCCTGACAAAGCGACGGACATCATCTCTGAATGGTCCATTCCACTCAGCAAACCAGTCTGCTAATTCCACAAAGCGTCCCACATCATAGAGTCCAGCAGCATCCCAAGCTTCTGCAATTAGTTTAGTTCCAGCTAAAATAGGATCGGATTCGATCACCCATAATAAATCCAATGCTTGACGACCTTGGATCGGTTGACCAATGACATCTCTCGTCAGAATGGAAGCTAAGTCAAAGCGAAACCCATCGACGTGCATTTCTGATACCCAATAATGCAAGGACTCTACAATTAAACGGCCAGCAATGGGATGGTTGCCGCGAAAAGTATTACCACAACCGCTATAGTTCTTATAAAGACCGTGATCATCATCTTCTAAGATGTAGTAAGTCGCATTATCTACCCCTTTAAAAGAAATAGTTGGCCCCCGTTCGTCTCCTTCAGCAGTATGGTTAAAAACCACATCTAGGATCACCTCAATACCAGCTTTT
>DLXW01000338.1:1901-6055 GCA_003448685.1 Cyanothece sp. UBA12306 | reverse complement strand
CCTCAATACCAGCTTTATGTAAAGCTTTGACCATGTCCCGAAATTCATTGATCGGTCCAAGGGGACTTTGATCACAACTGTAGTTACGGTGGGGAGTAAAGAAATTGATGGTACTATAACCCCAATAATTAAGCCTTCCAGGGGGAGCATCTTCGGGATCAAAATAGTGAACGGGTAATAATTCAACAGCAGTAATGCCTAAATTTTTAAGATAAGGAATTTTTTCGATTACTCCGGCAAAAGTTCCCCGTTTTTCTGGTGCAATACCTGAATTGGGGTTACGGGTGAATCCTCCCACGTGCATTTCATAGATAATGGTTTGAGAATAGGCAGTACGTAAAGGTTGATCCCCTTCCCAATCATAGGTACTATTGTCAATGACAACGTTACGTAACGCTTGAGTGCAGTTATCTCCAGGTCGTCTGGCCGCATCTCGATTATAAATTGAAGCTCCCACAATGTCTTTCCCGTAGGGATCTAACAAAACTTTGCTAGGATCGAATCGATGACCGTTTTTGGGGTCATAAGGCCCATGAACCCGATAGGCGTACACTTGTTCGGCTTTTAATCCTACAACAAAAATGTGCCAATAATAGTGGGTTCGGTTAATTTTAGGTTCTAACCTAATAGTCTCCGAAGGTTCTGGTGCATTAGGTTCATCAAATAAGAGTAATTCAATTCTTGTGGCGTGTTTCGAGAAAATACAGAAATTAACACCATCAGGGTAGACTGTTGCACCAAGGGGGTGAGTTTCTCCTGGTCGGGTATTGAGGGTCATGGTGTAGAGGATTTATTTGAAGTGAGCTATACCAGCATTTTATCTATTACTACGCTTAAAAATCAACGTTAAATTATAAATTATTGATGAAGAATTTAACTTGATTTAATTCCAACTAAAATAATTTCTCTGAATCTATATTTCCTATCTGTTTTTGAGCAATTTAAAGAACAATATCAAATCAATGAAACTAGCTTATCTAATCATATTCCCCTTACTCCTCTTAGTAGGGGGATCGAATGCTCCTTTGAATAGAAAGTTCGATTTGACTAAGCTTTCAGGTAACATTCAATTAACCCTTAAACATGGGGTATGGAAACTCTGGGAAGACAAGCCTACTTACCAAAATATTACTCTTGATTTAGTTTGTCATAATGGTCAATGCGATCACGAAATTTGGGGTTATGCTCCTAAATTTAATAGAGAAGTTGATCACCAAGGGATTTTAAAAAGTAACAATTTACTAGGTTATTCTCGAAAAAAATCTCTTGATGCTTGGAGATTAAATATCAAAATCAAGATCCAATTTCATCCCTGGTTAAATGAGATAGAAGAAGCTACTTATAACATTGAATTAGTACCTAACAAAAATCGATTAATTGGCACTTATAATGGTAAATTTAATCAGCGTTTATTACAAGAAAAAGTTACAGGAACTATTCAACCTCATTGGCCAGTTCCTGTCATTAATCATCATCCTCTTAGTCCTAGGGAACATCCTCG
The DNA here is from genome assembly GCA_003448685.1 of Cyanothece sp. UBA12306. Classification (GTDB taxonomy): domain Bacteria; phylum Cyanobacteriota; class Cyanobacteriia; order Cyanobacteriales; family Microcystaceae; genus Rippkaea. The sequence goes on along the minus strand of DLXW01000338.1, from coordinate 4,554 downwards.
TCTTATTTTTCGCCAAGATGAATTGCCTAGCCTAAAACAAAAGAGCAAAACTTCTACAGGCCAAGCTATTTTAGCCCAACTAAATAAGACCCTACAACAAAAAGTCTACTATGATGGTTATGTTCCCAATGGTGGCTATCATGCTGTTGGTTATTGTTTTCTTGCCTTACTTAAAAATGATCAAAAAGCAGCAGATCAAGGATGGAAATTAGTAGAAAATTCTCTTAAAAATCCTGGTCGTCGTCTCTTAGAACATTCTCCAATTGTTGCTGGAGTTGCCTTAGCTTACGATCTTTGTTATCAACTATGGGATGAAAAACGTATTAAAAAAGTAACCCGTTGGTTAGGGGGACAAGCTAACTGGTTAATTAGGGGAGATTCACCGCGAAACGGTTGGAATAGTAATAGTGCTAGTAATTGGAATGCCAGAGCTCGCGGTGCCGCAGGAATAGCAGCTTTAGCTATTCTTAATGAACCAGATCAATTCTTTGATCAATCTAATGATTCCTATCGATTAATGAAAATAGCTGAACGAAATATTAAGCGTTATTTAACCACAGCAATTGGCGATCGCGGTTTTGGAATTGAAGGGGATCATTACACTACTGAACCCTTTATTTTGACTATTTTTCCCTTTTTACAAGCTTACAAAAATGTCATGGGGAAAGATCTTGTTCAAGGATCTTCTGCTCAATGGATTTTACCCCATTATATTATGCGAATTATTGCCAACAATCAACAATTAGAGGTAGCTACTTATGGAAGACATAGACGTTATGCTGAAGGCTCACTTTTTTCGTTAGGTTTAGGCACTATTTCTCCTGATTTTTTGCCAAGTACAATCTGGCTTTTTGAGCGTTATTTAGGCAATCAAGGTAATAAAACATTTGGGATTAAAAGTCCTTATCAAGCACCTTTTATTTTTTCATCTTACTTTAAAAATAGTCAAAAAATAAATCCTATTAATACCTTTAAAAATATTTTAGTAGATCAGAAAAAAGGATTTTATAATTTTCGAGATAAATGGCAAGGAAAAGATGATTTTGTCGCTAATATTTATCTGAAGCAACAATTGTTAGGAGGTGTTTGGACATTCCCTGATGTAGGAAGTTTTCGAATTTGGGGATTAGGGGGAAATTGGGCAAATCCTGGTAAATCAGAGCCACAATGGAAAGAAGAAAATGTCGTGATAATGCCTAAAAGTAAGCCGTGGAATTCATCTCAAACCATTGTTTTTAAATCCCGTCCCAATGGTTCAGGAATTATCAGTTTAAAAACCGCTCCTATTGTCATTAAAAATAAAAAATCTACTGTCGGAATTGAAGGGATACGGTCTTTCGCTGTTGACTATGGCAAAACTGCTGGCGTTCCTGGTTTATTTGTTGTTGTTGATAAGTTTAATGGTTCAGTTCAAGCTGAAGAATTCAAAGAAAAAATTTGGATAATGCACACGGAAGAAAATGTGACAATTGATGGAAAAAGTTTCCTAATTAAAGCCGTTAATGGTGCTACCATGAAGGGAACTTTTGTCACGCCTTCTGAGGTAAAAATTCGCTTTGAGAAAACTGAGTCAGGAGGTAAGATTATGGCCACAGGAGGCGATGAATTTTTTGTCGTTATGACTGTACAAAAAGGTTCTCCTCCTCCTCTTGAAATCACAGGTTCAGGACTTAATTCCCAAGTAAAAGTTGGTGAACAGGAAATATATTTCAGTCAAGATCGCATTTTTCTCTTGAATTTTTAGGGATTTTTGCAGTAGTTACTCTATATATAGTGTTTGATATTTTGTTTAGCACTATTTGTAGAAATTTTTTGGACAAGATCTATAAATTCTGATAAGCTGAAAACATAGTAGAACTACTATCTTGTATGATCGTAAGTGACATTAAACATAAAGTAATTATGTCTAAGCTGTCACAAAGCAAAAAAAATAGAAATTAGGTTAACTAATGAGATATGGCCAAAGTTCAGCAACCCCTAGTAAATCTTAAGGAGATTGTATCCGATCTATCCATCTTAAAAGCTAATGGAGAAATTAGTGATAAAACCTTTGAGGTATTAGTTAGTTATCTTTGTGCTAATTTTGTCGAAAATCAAGTTGATCAGCTTATTGAGCAAATGTTAGAAGAGAAATTAGAAAAATTTTGGTTAGAAAAATTTCCTGTATGGGGTAAGTATTTATCCGAGATAGATTAAAATAGCTATAATTGGGATAGATCTCGACTTTTAAGGAGTAAATAATTGCCTGAACAAGAATCTGAGTCTAAAGATTATAAACAAGAAAAATCAATTGTGAAAGGTGACAATGATAATTTTAGTGATGATAATCTCTTAAAGTCAATTACTGAAGATTTAGAAAATCTTCCGAGTCCGATTAAAAAATCAATAGCAATGACTATTTCTCGGCAAGCTATTTCTGCACCTTTGCTATCACCAATTCAAGATAAAATAACTGAAAAACATATTGATAAAATACTAGAAATTGGAGCTAAAGATGACGAAAGACTATTTTTAGATGCACAACAAGCTAGACAATATACACTAATTTATATCGTTATAATTTTAGTATTTTTCAGTTTTTTAACGGTTTTTCTAGTTAATCAAGATGTTGCTATTTATCAAGAAATTTTAAAAATCATCATCATATTTGGTC
>DLXW01000338.1:489-1681 GCA_003448685.1 Cyanothece sp. UBA12306 | reverse complement strand
TGGTAGTGGTATTGGATTTAAAGGCTATGTAGACAGAAAAAGATAAAAGTCTCATCATAGACTAAATATTCTCTAAATAACTCAGTAAATCAGCCATTTCTTGGGTATTAGGCTGGAACTTTGGCATTGGAGGGGTTTGACCCCCAGTTACCTGGTGAATAATCGCAATCTTAGATTTATGTTGATGAACATTGTGTAAACTTGGACCTACACTATCATCTCCTTGTAACCAATGACATCCCGCACAATTAATTTCAAACATGGCTTGTCCTCGAGTAATATCCCCTTTAATCGACAAAACTTCTTTAACATAAGGGTCGGATAATTGATGAAAATACCATCCCATCAATAATGCTAAGGAAATTAGAATCATAGTCAAAATGATTAACATTGATCGTCCAAGGACATCTTTTGGTTGAGTAAATTGATCAGTCACAGATTATTGAATGGGCAACACATAAGCATCGTCTTTACATTTTGCAATATTATGGGAATCAAAAGCTACTTCTATTAAGTTTCTGTAATACTTTTCAAGTACATCTTAGTCAATTATTAATTTATTATAAAATTGATAGACTTTTTGCAAAAAATATATTATTAGTTTATCTTCGTTAAAGTTTTTGAAACCACTCGGTAATACCATCAGCTAAAGTTTTAGCTAGTTTAGCTTGTTCTTGAGGATTAATAATCCATTCAAACTCATCAGGATTAATCATAAATCCCAATTCTAATAAAATAGAAGGAGTAGAATGAGGACGGGTTAAGGCTAAATTATTCCAAAAAACTCCATAGGAAGGCCTATTTAATTTCTTGGTTAAATAATTATGCAAAAATACCGATAAATTTTGAGCTTGAGGATGATACCAAAACATTCCAATTCCTCTTGTATTTAGAGCATCACCTCCATCAGGTAAAGCATTATAATGAATTGAAAGAGAGAGAGTGGGTTTAAGCTCATTAATCATTTTAACTCTTTCTTTCAAAGATACATCTTTATCAGTTTCTCTCGTCATATATACAGTAGCTCCTCGCTTAATTAATTCTTGTTTTAATAACTTAGAAACAATTAAATTAACTGATTTTTCTGGATAACCATTAGGTCCTCTCGCTCCTAATTCTTTTCCTCCATGTCCAGGATCTAATAAAATGTCAATTCCTTGCAGAGGTTGATTGACTGATGATGATATTTTAG
>DLXW01000338.1:0-306 GCA_003448685.1 Cyanothece sp. UBA12306 | reverse complement strand
TGACTGATGATGATATTTTAGGGGGGTATCTTAGAGAAAAAATTAAATTAGTTCCTTCATACTTTAGATCGTATCCCCACTGATAATTAGTTTTTAATTCAAAGGTATATTTTATCTGCTTTGTATTTAATTGTTGCCAAGTAAAATTTTTGATTATGGTCTCAACTGGAACACTAATAGTATCGGTTTTTGCTGTGGTATTATGAAGAATTAAACTGATTTTGTTCAAGTCTTGTTGGACTGTAATAGGTACGGGTATTTCTAAAGGAAAAATAAGATTTATTGGGAGCATCCCATTTTTGTAGA
>DLXW01000184.1:18844-20177 GCA_003448685.1 Cyanothece sp. UBA12306 | reverse complement strand
AAACTCCCCAAACTCCCCACACTCCCCACACTCCCAATTGAAAACTGATATTAAGGGTACAATTTCCACTTAATTCCACTTCTACGGAGAAAAGAAAAGGCTGAAAAACCTGAATTTATATGAGTTTTGGGACTGACATCACCTCTGGGTTCTCAATATAGTAGAGACATAGACAACAAAAGAGGCAACCAAGATGTTCACCACCACCAACCAAAACACCATCGTCATCCGCAATTACATTATTCTCGCTGCTACTATCATGTTCGCTTCAATGGGTTTAACTGATACATTTCTCTCACCTACCCGCGCTGGACAACAAAATCGCCTCGATAGTTATGGACAAGTCATCAGCGCTGGAATGGTTGCTTATGGTCAACAATTAGGACGTTAAATGATAACTATCTGAATATTGCATAATATTTATTTTATAAGTCATCATATATTAGAAATTAAAAGTTCAATCCTCTTTCATCACTCTAGGAGAGGTATCATTAAGAGAAAAGTCTGAAGGATAAAAATAATTAATCAACTAAACGCTCGTTTTAGATAATTTATTGACTGATGATTCTAAGTTGCTAAATTCTCTTTTATTATCGTTTATTGTAGACAATTGTTCCATTTCCCAATGAGCAAATTGATTACTTTCATTGGTTGTATTTGCAACACAATTAACTGTCATCAAATCAGAATCTTGTTGCAAGTTAACACAGCGATGATTAATCTTGATTAATTCTGTTGGTAAAGTATTTCTTAAAATTGTTTGTAAATCATACCAAGGAATTGAAACTCGACCTTCTTGATATTGATTGAACCAAGTTTCAAAATCTAAAGAAATTGAACGGATCGTTTCTCCCTCTAAATTTTTCAGACACCAGTATTTCTGCTGTTGTTGTTGGTTGCTTTCTTCCTTTCGCTTCCCATCATTTTGTGAATGTTTTTGGTTAAAAAAATTCAAATTCTTTAAACCAGTGTCTTTGACTTTTTCATAAGCAACAGGCTCTATATAATTAAGTGCTTTCAAGCCATTGGGCAGCAAATCAATTGTTTTTCCTACAGGGCGAAACTCACTGGTTTTATCAATTACTAATAGATTATCAACCCCTCTTTTTCGTAAACCAATTGCCGTGGCTAATCCCACCGGACCAGCACCCACAATTAAAACATCGTAAACCTTTTTTTCTAAATTTTGATCATTATTATTCATATTTATTAGAGGATTAAGTTTGTTAATTGAATAACTAAAAAACCAGGAGTAAACTATCCTTAATTATCAATTTTTAATACTCCTGCGCGACAGTCTCGCAACCATAGTCGAATACCTTGACCTATCGCC
>DLXW01000184.1:15057-18646 GCA_003448685.1 Cyanothece sp. UBA12306 | reverse complement strand
GGTAAAGGGAGATCTCCTTCATTTAAGGAAGCTAATTGGGAAAATAACAACACTGAGCGCCATCCGTCTTCTGTTGGGGTCAAAAATAACCAATAATAGTTTTGTAGATCGCTCACCTCTCGTTCCCCGTATTGGCGTTCTAGGGTAGTAAAAAACACCTGTTGAGCAGTATCAGGAAGCACAGGTTGATATTGTAGATTAGTTAGGGGTAATGGTTCAAATTCAGGTTTACCTGCCACCAGAACATAAAGAGAAGGAGGAAAAGGGCGATCGCGTAATCTTTCCCTTTGTATCACTCGATTAGTATAACTGGGCAGATCTTTAAGCATCAACTCAGTTAAAGTCTCTATATCTGAAGGACACCCAGTGAAATTCGTCTTATCTTGAGCATTGATTGCTGATGAGGAAATAAAATAACTTAGAGTGACAAAAAGTCCTAATAATCTACTTTTCATGATATTTCCCTTAATTCAGTGCAAATTTTGTGCCAAGCTCCCACAGGATCATCACTCATCGTGATAGGACGACCAATGACTAAATAATCAGCCCCCGCTTGTATTGCTTCAGAGGGTGTCATTACTCGTCTTTGATCACCTATTTTAGACCAATTAGGCCGAACTCCTGGACAGACAAGTAAAAAATCATCTCCGCACACTTGACGCAGTTGACGAACTTCTTGGGGGGAACAGACAACGCCATTTATTCCAGATTCTTGGGCTAAGAGTGCCATTTGTAGGACATATTCTGGTAGTTCCAAGGGTATTTTTAAATCAAAAGCTAATTCCCTTGAGTTTAAACTGGTTAAGAGGGTAATGGCTAGTAATTGGGGAGGGGATGGGGTTTGACTCAAGGCCTCAGTAGCAGCTTGTAAGGCTTTGCGTCCGGCGGTAGCATGGAGGGTGAGAAAGTCTACCCCATATTGACTGGCACTATGACAAGCTCCGGCAACGGTGTTAGGTATATCATGGAATTTAAGGTCAAGAAAAATGCGTTTTTGGCGTTCCTTGAGTATTTTAAGGATGTCTGATCCTGCTGCGACAAATAATTCTAATCCTACCTTCCAAAAGCTGACTTGAGGAAGTTGATCTAACAGGGCGATCGCCTCGGTGAGGTTAGGAACATCTAGGGGAACAATAACGCGATCGGATGGAGACATCAATCTTAAATTTATTTTGATTGGAGTCTAATATTATAGTTCATAAAAGAGGTAAGATGAAAACTCTAAATGTTTGCTACGAATTTACCTTATTCTTAATAAATTCAGATGCTTTTTTTAAATCTTTTTCAAGTTGATAACCCTGTTTGATATATTTATCTACTTCTTTTTGAGCTTGATCATATTGTTTTTGATGGGCAAAAAACATAATCTTTGCTGCTATAATTCCGTTGTGTTTTTCTTGAGGGGTACAACTTAAGGAATAGGAAACAGCTGCTTCTGCTTCCTCCACACTAAAGGATTTGAATGAATAGTCCATATCTAATTTATCGGCAGGAATTTTACTGGTATATTTAAAAACAAAACTAGGAGAATTAGGAACATCATAATGAGGTTCAAAATAGTCACGAAAGCGATACATCACTAAATGAATCCAAGGGGTATAAAAATGAGAAAAATCTTGATGAAGTACTAAACTTTTACCAGGAATTAGAAAAGGGAAAAAATCCTGACAAATGGATGACGTTAACTTCCAAGATTTCATAGCATCTACTAAAAGAAATTCAATTTCCTTGCCAATCCAACCTATTTCACACAAATCACCTGGATAAACTTTGATGTATTTTGAATATTTTTTAGTACGTTTTTTAAACTCATCCAGGAAACTATCACCTGGTTGATATTGTTTAAGAGTATCTTGAGAACTAATATTCATCCAAGATTCCCAAATAAAACGATCAAAAGCATGAATTTTATCTATTTTATTCTGACAATTTTTATTGTTTTTGATTCCTTTAGCTAGTGGAATAGTCGTTGAACCCATCCAAGAACCTAAATCAACAATTTCCCCAATTCCTTGATACTGTTCACGAGCATAAATTTCAAAATATTGTTGTTCAGATATGTTAGTCATACCATGGAGACGAACATTTTCATTTGATCCTTTTAATTTTTTGACCAATGACTTAACTTTGGGCTTTAATTTGTTTTTAATAATATTTAACATAATCTTGACTATGGTTGGTAATATTTTTCTTAATTTATTACTTAATATTATATACCATAAAACAGAACTTTCTTCATACACCTGAACTAAATAAGACTAGAATGCTTACTAGAAAAGGGTTTGCTCGATTAGTGTCTAATCTGTGTGTCCATGTCAAGTCTTGTTTAATTTTAGCGATTTGTTAAGTAAATAATAAACAAAAATTGTTGGTATTTTAGAAGTTCCTAAATATTTGACAGATGCTAATGCTTGACAATCTACGATCCAATATTCATTAATTCCTAATTTTTGACATTCATCTAATTTATCAACATAGTCAGTTTCCCAATTAGTTGATGTCACTTCTACCGCCAATTGTAAGGGTTCAGTTAACGCATTATAATCTGATATATTATTATTCCAAACAGTTTTATTAACAACGCTAATATCAGGAATACGTCCTTGTTCTTTTCCTTTTGCTGTAGTCGTTTGGATTAAAATATTTCTATCTACAACATAATTTAATCCTAATTTTTCAACTTCTCTATCAAAAGCTTTACTAATAAATCTAGCCACATTATCATGTCCTCTAGTGGCTCTCATTTCAACAATTTCTCCATTAATTAACTCATACTTTCCTGATTCATTAGGGTATTTTTCTAAAAAGTCTTGAAAACTTAAAGCTCTAGTTACTGCATGAGTCATTGATTTACCTCTAATATTTTTATTTCCCATGATAGTAAACAGGGTAGACTTCCACACATCTACCCTAATAAACCTAGTTAACCTTTTTCAACCTCTGCAACCATTAACAAGGTTTTCAAAACAGAATCAGGGTTTAAACTCATAGAATCAATACCTAATTCTACTAAGAATTTAGCAAACTCTGGATAGTCACTAGGTGCTTGGCCACAAATACCAATTTTACGTCCTTTTTTCTGGGCAGTTTGAATTGCTAACTTAACCATTCGTTTAACTGCTTCGTTGCGTTCATCAAACAAATGAGCCACCAATGCAGAATCACGATCTAAACCTAAAGTTAGCTGAGTTAAATCATTCGATCCAATGGAAAATCCATCAAATACTTCGGCAAATTCATCGGCTAAAATTACGTTACTAGGTAACTCACACATCACATAAACTTGCAGTCCGTTAACCCCTTTTTTTAGTCCATGTTTAGCCATCTCTTCTAACACTAATCTGCCTTCATCGGGAGTTCGACAAAAAGGAATCATGGGGATAACATTTACTAAACCCATCTCATCGCGTACCATCTTCATTGCAGCACATTCCAAAGCGAAAGCTTCGCGATATTTAGGATCATAATAACGAGATGCTCCTCGCCATCCTAACATGGGGTTTTCTTCTTTACCTAAGGTGGGATTATCTGCACTAGGTTCAAATTGCTTTCCTCCTAAAAGATTAGCGTATTCATTGGATTTAAAATC
>DLXW01000184.1:14616-14846 GCA_003448685.1 Cyanothece sp. UBA12306 | reverse complement strand
ATTCATTGGATTTAAAATCTGACATCCGCACAATCACAGGTTTAGGATAAAAAGCAGCCGCAATAGTACCAATTCCCCTAGCTAATTTATCAATAAAAAACTCGGGTTTATTGTCATAATGTTTGGTCAATTCACTAATTTGATCCTTGACAGATTCATCATCAAGTTGGTCAAATTTAATTAACGCTAAGGGATGGGCTTTAATATGGTTAGCGATGATGAATTCTAAA
>DLXW01000184.1:11820-14411 GCA_003448685.1 Cyanothece sp. UBA12306 | reverse complement strand
CTTAGCGATGATGAATTCTAAACGGGCTAACCCTACCCCTTGGGCGGGAATTTCTGCTAAGGAAAAAGCCTGTTCAGGGTTCCCTAAATTCATCAAGATTTTCGTTTTCGTTTCGGGTAAATTATCTAAAGAAGTTTCCTTGACTTCAAAGGGCAATAAACCTTGATAAACTCTCCCTTCCTCCCCTTCACTACAACAAACAGTTACTTCCTGACGGGTTTTAATCTGATCGGTGGCATCTCCACAACCAACAATAGCTGGAATACCCATTTCACGAGCGATAATTGCAGCATGGCAGGTTCTTCCCCCCTGATTAGTCACAATTGCGCTGGCTTTCTTCATTATAGGTTCCCAGTCGGGGTCAGTCCGGTTGGTGATCAACACTTCTCCTTCCTTAAATTGGTCAATTTGGGCGGCACTCAGGATCACTCTAGCGGTTCCTTGGCCGATAGCTGCCCCCACACTGCGTCCAGTGACGATAACCTCGCTATGCTCTTCGAGGTGATAGGTTTTCAGGATATTTGCTTCTTTTTGAGACTGTACGGTTTCAGGTCGCGCTTGGACGATGTAGAGATCTCCTGTTAAACCGTCTTTGGCCCATTCAATATCCATCGGGGTATAAGTTCCCCGTACCTGGGAATAGTGGTCTTCAATAATACAAGTCCAGCGTCCCAAAGTAAGAATTTCTTCATCTGAAAGACAGTATTTTTCCCGTTCTGGGGGGAAAACTTCGACGTTTTTAGTGAGTTTTGTCCCTCCTACGTCATAAATCATTTTAATAGCTTTGGTTCCCAGGCGTTTTTCGAGAATTGGTCGATAGCCTTCTTGGAGAGTGGGTTTAAAAACGTAGTATTCATCGGGGTTAACGGCCCCTTGCACCACATTTTCCCCTAACCCATAAGCAGCAGTGATCAAGGCCGCATTTTTAAACCCTGTTTCGGTGTCGATGGAGAACATCACCCCTGCGGTAGCTAAGTCCGAACGCACCATTTTTTGCACTCCTACAGACAAGGCTACGGCAAAGTGATCGAACCCATTATAATGACGGTAGGAAATGGCGCGGTTGGTGAACAGGGAGGCAAAACAGCGATGACAAGCATCTAAAACTCCTTTAACTCCGTGGACGTTGAGATAGGTTTCTTGTTGTCCAGCAAAACTCGCTTCGGGTAGGTCTTCAGCTGTGGCACTCGATCGCACTGCTACATCTACTGTCTGACATTCTATTTCATATTGTTGTCTTTTTTCGGGACTCAGGTTATCGCAGACTGTGGGATCGTAACCATAGCGTTCACACAGTTGTTTATAGGTGATCGCGATCGCTTCTTGTAAGTCTTGAGGAAATGGGGTATTTAAAATTAATGAGCGGGCCCTTCGTCCCTTATCCTGTAAGTTGGTCACATCATTAACATCAAGATCGGCGAAAAGATCCCGTAATTTTGCTTCTAATCCTGCTGACTTGATAAAATAGCGATAGGCGTAAGCGGTGGTAGCGAAACCTCCTGGAACGTTGACTCCTTTAGGTTGCAGTTGTTGAATCATTTCACCGAGGGATGAGTTTTTTCCTCCAACTAAGCCAACATCATGACTACCTACTTCTTCAAACCAGAGGATAAAAGCTGTTTCTCTTTGGGAGGTTGGGGTCTTTTCAAAGCTTGTTGTTACCATAAAATATCTATCCTTAAATTCCTTAGTTTCAGTGTAGCGATTTTTTCTGAGGAATAATTATTTTTTGCTATCTTTTAACAAAATTAGGATTTTTTTACAGTTGAATCAGTTTTATATTAGCTAAAGTTCTATTTTATTAATTTATTCGGATCACAATTAAATCATTATTTTAGGATTGTTGTATTTTGGATTTCTCCCTACTTGAAAGTAGGAAAAAATCCAAAATGGTTTGGTTATTCAACCAATTCTAGTAAGGCCATTTCCAGTGAGTAATCTCTGGTTTATCGATTCCGTTTTCATAGGCATAAGCTCGATGTTCAATGATAGCATTCTTCATGCGTTCATAAACATAAGCTGCTGCTGAACCTAGTTTGGGAACACGGTTAATGACATCAATGACCAAATTAAAGCGGTCAATTTGGTTATTCATGGCCAATTCCAAGGGGGTGTTAATATTCCCCTTTTCCTTGTAACCACGAACATGAAGGTTCTCGTGATTATGGCGACGATAGGTTAACTTATGAATCAACCAAGGATAGCCATGGAAATTGAAAATAATTGGCTGATCTGTAGTAAACAAGTTGTCGAAATCCCGTTGAGAAAGTCCGTGGGGATGTTCTTCTTCTGGCTGTAATTTAAACAAGTCAACTACATTAATAAAACGCACTTTTAGGTCAGGAAATTCTTCGCGTAAAATAGCAGTAGCGGCTAAAGCTTCTTTAGTGGCAACATCTCCACAACAAGCCATAATTACATCAGGATGATCTGGTTCTTTTCCACAATCATCATTGCTGGCCCAATCCCAAATACCAATACCCTTGGTACAATGTTTAATCGCTTCCTCCATGCTTAAATATTGGAGGTGTACCTGTTTATCAGAAACAATGACATTGACGTAGTCCTTACTCCGTAAACAATGATCAGCA
>DLXW01000184.1:0-11607 GCA_003448685.1 Cyanothece sp. UBA12306 | reverse complement strand
GGAAAATAAACCCGAACCACATCGGCGCTTTTATTGGTGACTAAATCAACGTATCCTGGGTCTTGGTGACTGAAACCATTATGATCTTGCCGCCAAACGGTGGAAGATAACATAATATTCAAAGAAGATATGGGTAAACGCCAAGGAACCTCGTTTTTGCAGATATCGAGCCATTTAGCGTGTTGGTTAAACATGGAGTCAACCACGTGAGCAAATGCTTCATAGGTGTGGAAGAAACCATGACGACCCGTTAATAAATAGCCTTCTAACCATCCTTGGAGGGTATGTTCACTCAGCATTTCCATGACCCGTCCGTTGGTGGTAATTTCGGTACCATTGGCATCTTCAGGAAGAATTTCGGCCATCCAGATTTTCTTACTGACTTCGTAGATAGCTTGAAGACGGTTAGATGCGGTTTCGTCAGGACCAAAGACGCGGAAATTAGTCATGTTATTGGCCATCACATCCCGTAGGAAGTTACCCAACAGCGCGGTATTGCCAACTTCTACTGTTCCTGGTTTAGGTACCTCAACCCCATAGTTGCGGAAGTCAGGCATATTTAGGTCTTTGCGGAGTAAACCCCCATTAGCATAGGGGTTAGCACTAATGCGACGCTTTCCGGTGGGTGCTAGTTCTTTCAATTCAGGAATTAAGCTTCCATTCTCATCAAAAAGTTCTTCTGGTTTGTAACTTTTCAACCAGTCTTCAAGAACTTTGATGTGAGCAGGGTTTCCGTGCATTCCTGATAGGGGTACTTGGTGCGATCGCCAGAAATCTTCGGTTTTCTTGCCATCGACTTCCTTGGGTCCTGTCCATCCTTTAGGAGAGCGTAGCACAATCATGGGCCACATGGGACGTTGAGCCACCCCACTGGTGCGTGCTTCTTGTTGAATTTGTTTAATTTCGGCGATCGCAGTTTCTAAGGTTGCGGCCATTTTTTGGTGCATCACTTCGGGGTCTGAACCTTCTACGAAGTAAGGTTTATAACCATACCCTTTGAAGAGATATTCTAATTCTTCGTGGCTAATACGGGCTAAAATAGTTGGGTTAGCGATTTTATAACCATTAAGGTGCAAAATAGGTAACACTGCACCATCGCGGATGGGGTTGAGGAATTTATTAGAATGCCAAGCAGTGGCCAAGGGTCCGGTTTCTGCTTCTCCATCTCCCACAACAGCAGTTACGATTAAATCGGGGTTATCTAAAGCTGCACCGAAAGCATGGGAAAGACTATAGCCTAATTCTCCTCCTTCGTGGATGGAACCAGGGGTTTCTGGGGTACAATGGCTACCAATACCCCCAGGGAAAGAAAATTGCTTGAAGAATTTCTTCATCCCTTCTTCGTCTTCGCTTTTATCGGGGTAGGTTTCGCAATAGGTTCCTTCAAGATAAACCGGTCCTAAAATTCCTGGGGCCCCATGTCCAGGCCCTGCCATATAGACCACATCTAGGTCGTATTTTTTAATCAGTCGGTTCAGGTGAACATAGATAAAACTTAAACCAGGACTTGATCCCCAATGGCCTAAAAGACGGTTTTTAACATGATCTTCGGAGAGAGGTTCTTTAAGTAAAGGATTATCCCGTAAATAAATCATACCAACGGCCAGATAATTACAAGCTCGCCAGTAAGCATGAATTTTACTTAATTCTTCATGAGAAAGGGGAGTTTGTTCTGTTGTTGATCTCTCTGGTGTAGCTACCATTGATTATTACTCCAAATTTCACCTTATTGATTATGTAATCTCAGCTTTTATAGATTCAGTTCAATTTTTATTGACTGTTAGCTGTTGACTTCTTTAAAAAGTGTAGCGGTTTAGGACACACAAAGCAATTAGGACTCGATCTCAAAGTAAAAATCTGTTGCAATACTTTTCAAAAATAAGATGTTTTTTACCTTTTCTTAACCTTATCTTTACGGTTTAATTTAATGCACTTTGAGCAGATTTTTCTGAACTAAATAAATCTAGATAACCTTCTGATTGTACAACACAAATATAACCTATGTAATCAATCAACAACAACCGCGACCTCACAATTGTGTAGGGTCGCGAATAGTTAATTTTAATTATGGCTCCATCGCAAATCTAAAATCTATTAGCCATTTTGACTAAAGAATAAAATTCCTCGTTTTTTATAAGCTTTTGCTGAGGCTGAGATCCAAGTTATTACTGCCATTAATAAGGGAACTCCAACAACTATCATTCCGGTCATTAAAGGATGTTCAATAGCCAGAGGACTATTCATAAAAAACGCAAAAATTAATCCACAATAAACCATCCCAGCAATGGGCAATCCCATGACTAATAAAGCAAATTTTGTATCTTTATTCATGATTAAAACTCCTTGAAATTAACAAGATATTAGTAGCCTGTAATTGGGTTCCAGTCTCTTGATTAAAATTCTGTTGTTAGGTGAAATTTTGTTCTATTTAATTTATACCCATTATTGTTGTAAATGTCATCATTTTTTGGGCGTTATTTATAGTTTGTTACTATTTTTTAAAAAAATTATTGAGATGGGATTGATATTTTTTTCTCTTATTTATTTTTTGTTACTATTTCTCTGTATTTATACGGACTTTTGACTCACTTTTACTTTTTAATTAACCTAGAAAATTAGGACACATAGATTCGGGAGTGGGGAGTAGATAAATGTCCTAACCAAAATACTTACTGCTATATAATTGCTAAAGTACCTATCTTAAAAAAAAGAGGAAGTTTTCTTAAGATTGTTTTTATTGATTTATTTGAGCTTAAGTTGTATAATCTCTTCCTTGAAAATATCATTTTTAAAATTTCTAGAAATAATTAAAAATTTTCCTTAAATCTTGATCGACAATAATAAGAGCAAAAATCAGAGGATGTTAATAATTAAGCTTTACTCAATATTATAGTTACAGAGGATACAGTATGGTAGAAGCAAATAGTCTTTGTTGATTGCTTTCAAAAATAAAGATTACTGACTGTATTTGTAGGAGTTTATTCTATGGCAACTGTCAAAGTTGGTATTAACGGTTTTGGCCGTATTGGACGATTAGTATTTAGAGCAGGTATTCATAATCCTGAATTTGAATTTCTGGGAATTAATGACCTAGTTCCCCCAGCAAACATTGCCTATTTGCTGAAATATGACTCCACCCATGGGCGTTTTGCTGGAACCGTGGAAGCCAAAGAAGATGGTATTGTCGTCAATGGTAAGTTTATCCCCTGTTTTTCCATCAGAGACCCCGAACAATTGCCTTGGGGAGAAAAAGGCATTGATTATGTAGTAGAGTCCACCGGTCTATTCACTACCCATGATACCGCCAGTAAACACCTCAAAGCGGGAGCTAAGCGAGTTGTCATTTCTGCACCTACTAAAGATCCTGACCAAGTGGCCACCTTCGTCATGGGAGTCAACGATAGTGAGTACGACCCCGCTAAACATCAGATTGTCTCTAATGCTAGTTGTACCACCAATTGTTTAGCCCCCATTGCCAAAGTCATTAACGATAACTTTGGTTTAGCAGAAGGGTTAATGACTACAGTACACGCCATGACTGCCACTCAGCCCACCGTAGATGGTCCTAGTAAGAAAGATATGCGTGGTGGAAGAGGGGCAGCCCAAAATATTATTCCTGCCTCTACAGGGGCAGCTAAAGCGGTTACGTTAGTGATTCCCCAATTGAAAGGAAAGTTAACAGGGATGGCTTTTCGAGTTCCCACCCCCGATGTTTCTGCGGTTGATCTAACTTTTAAAACCACAAAAGCTACTAGCTATCAAGACATTTGTGCAGCGATGAAAGCTGCTGCCGAAGGTCCATTAAAAGGGGTTCTTGGTTATACCGATGAAGATGTAGTCTCTATGGACTTTAATGGTGATTCCCATTCGAGTATTTTTGATGCCAAAGCTGGTATGGAACTTAACTCTAATTTCTTTAAAGTTGTGTCTTGGTATGACAATGAATGGGGTTATTCTTCTCGGATGTTAGATCTGATGAAAATGATGGCAGCGAAAGAAACTGAGGCGATGGCTGCGGTTTAATCGATCTCGATTGTAGGGGCATTTCAAGAAATGAAATGTCTCTACTTTCTTCTGATAGCTAAAATGGTAATATCATCTGATAGTTCCCCATCTCCGATATAGGTTAATACTTCAGATTTAACAGTTTCTAAGATTTCCTGGGCGGAAGTAAAAGGTTTTTGGATAATTTCTAACAGACGTTTTTCCGTAAAAAATTCCTTATTTTTAGAACGCGCTTCAGTCACTCCATCAGTATAACCTAATAAGATATCCCCTGAATCGAGGGAAGTCTGCTTAATTTCAAATTCTATATCTGTTAACATTCCCACCGGCGTTCCCGTTGCTTCTAGAGTTTCTTTAATTTCACCTTTGCTATTAATAATTACTAGAGAATCGTGTCCTGCATTAATATAACTCATTTGACCTGACTTACTGTCTAAAATACCAAAAAATATGGTACAAAATATTCCGGTATTATCATGATTTGCACAGATATAATCATTAGTTAGTTTAACTGCTGCCAGAAAACTCATATCAATATAGCAATAATAATTATTATTTAATACCTGAATTGTTTCCACACTAAATTGACCAGAAAATATCCTAATTAAACTACGGAATAAACCCATAAATAAGGCTGCACCAACTCCTTTTCCACAAACATCAGCAACCACCAAACCAATATTATTATTAGGTAACTCAAAAACATCATAAAAATCCCCCGCAACTTGACTAGCTGGAGACATAAAAGCAGAGATTTGCCACCCTGGTTTATTTAATAATTGATGGGGTAAAAAATCAGCTTGCATCAGGCGACCTTCTTCTAATTCCTCATTGAGTGCCTGAGAATAATCTTCTTCTCTTTTTAAGCTATTTTTAAGGGCGATTTCAACTTGTTTTCGGGCATAAATAGCTTCTGTAATCTGGCTAAACATTTGCTTGAATGCCAGAATTACATCTCCTAATTCATCTTTTCTTTGAAGGTTAAAAGAATTGAATTGGGGAGGATCTTGATCGTGATAAATAGCTTTTCCAGCTCTTAATAAATCACTGCGTAACCGAAAAATAGGAGTAATTAAAATTGGTTCTAAGGCCAGCCAAACAGTGATAGTTAAAAATAGAGAAATAATTATTATTAATCCAACAATTCTACCAATATAATTGATCAATTCTGAATTAATATCCGAAGCATCATGACGTAAAATAATAGTATAATGTGTAGTTCCATGAAAATCTGACCAAACTTGATCATCATAAACAGAACCATTTCGTCGAGGAGAATAATTATTAAGTTGAGAAATAGAGAGTTGTGGAGGATTACCGAAGGTTCCAATTAGTTGGCCAGAAGTCTGATAAACTGCACCACCTTTGACCACAGATCTAGCTTTCTTTAGTGTTTTTAAATGGTCAATAATCTCTTCTGTAGAAGCCTCGGGGTAGGTTAGTAAAATCCAAGAGATAATTTGATTACTAGAGGTTTTAATTTGGTTAAGAAGTTCTTTTTCTCTACGCTGTACTGACGGTACTAAAATAATTACTTCAATAGTAATAACCCCGATAAATACCCAGAAAACAATCTTTTTAGACAAGGGAGATTTAAACCTTGTCACAAAACGTTTAAACCACTTATTTAGAGATTTAGACACAACTTGAATGATGAATTATAGATCATAAATTACCAGGGATCAATTGAGTAACTAATCCCTGGTAAATCAATAACTAATTTTTAATTGTTGCTAGTTGGTTCAGAAGATGGATCAGCAGTAGTAGGTTGTGCTTGTAATCTTTGTTGTTGAAGAAGTTTAAATTCTTCAGCCGCTTTATTGAGGTTATTGCTAGTATCTTCAGCAAAGTCAGCACCATTGCGACTCCGTTGTAAGTTAGAACGATGCATCATATCTATGGGGTTGAATATATTGCCAAAATCACCACCATCAGCATCTCTCTCATTCTTTTGGTAGACATCTTTGTCAACAGTATCAATTGATTGTGCTACTGTAATCGAAGACAACCCAGTTATTACCCCTAACACAATAGCCACTGAAGCTAAATTTTTCAAAATTAAATTAATAGACATCATGGAAGTTCACTCCTGTATATAACCAAATACTTAAATTATGCAAAACGGCGACGTAATAAAGGTTGGATTGCTACTAATATTAACGCATCGAAAGCCAGCAACAACAAGAGAATCGTACCAAAATTGAGGGTGATCCAAGGAGTGGGTAATACTAAGCTACCTAAAGACCAATCACCATTGAGATAAATAAAGCGAATTGGTTCAATGGCATAAGTTAGGGGGTTGAGACTAGCCACGATTTGTAACCATTTAGCCATAAACGATAGTGGCGCAAGAGCCGTACTAGCGAATAATAACGGTAAATTAGTCACAAAAATCACCGCAATTAACTCAATATGACCTGGCAAAGCAAAAGCCAATCCTAAACTTAATCCGGTAACTCCCAAGACAATTAAAAATACAATTAAAGCGATCGCCCCTAATCCGGCTAAATTGGGTAAACCTGCCCCTAAAATCGCACTAGCCCCTACAATAACGACCGTTTGAATGAAACTCAAGACAATAATGTAAAGAGTCGAAGCAGCCACAATAGAGTAACGCGAAGCTAAAGGCGCGACTAACAAGCGATTTAAGAAGCCAAATTCTCGGTCAAACATCACGGGTAAACCAGCATTTAAAGCTCCCGAAAAGGCGGTGAAAACAATAATTCCAGGGGCTAAAAATTTAGCATAACTCAGTTCTTGTCCAAATAACCCTTGAGGAGCGTTATAAAAGAGCGCCCCAAACAAAATTAACCACATAAACGGCTGAATAATACCCGCTATTAAAGTCGAAGGGCGACGTTGCAATTGAATAAATAGACGGCTTGTCATGGCCAGGGTTTCCTGGACAAATTCCCCTAAAACCTTTCTATCTTCATCAAGGGGTGTCAAAACTCTCGGTTTGGGAGATAAAGTCCCTTCAAATTTAGATGGCGTAATAGTCTGACTCATAGTTTTCCTCACTTATCAAGATTATTGCAAACTCAAGTTATTTCATTTGTTGTTTTTTTTCTGCTTTGAGATCTCGACTAGCCGCAGCAGCTAATTCAGCATCCATTAAGGTTTTTCCCGTGGCTGCTAAATAAACATCATCAAGACTAGGACGGGATTGGGCTAAACTAAAAATCGGTAAACCCGAATCTATTAAGGACTTTTCAATTTTACTTAAACAATTACTTCCAGTGGTTACCACCAAATTGAGGGAATTACCCTGAGATTGATTAATAATCACTTCTTCGACAAAGGGTAAGGATTTGAGTAACTCTTTAGTTTGTTCTGCTTCTTCTAAAGGGGAAAACTCCCGAATCCGCAGGGTAACGCGATCGCCTCCTACCCGATCCTTTAATTGGGAAGGGGTTCCTTGTGCAATCACTTGTCCGCGATCGATAATTGCTAGGCGATCGGCTAAAGCATCAATTTCTTCGAGATAATGACTGGTAATCAGAACGGTAGTGCCAGCTTGGCGTAATTGGCGCAAAAAGTCCCAGACAATCAACCTACTTTCTATATCTAAACCTACTGTTGGCTCATCTAAGACTAACACTTCTGGTTGATGAAGCAAGCCCGCCGCTAAGTCCAGACGTTTACGGATACCTCCTGAATAGGTTCCCGTTTTGCGATCGCCATAATCTTCTAAGTCCAACAAGGTTAATAATTGAGCAATACGTTGTTCAGCTTCGGCTTTAGGGAGATGATACAGCGCAGCCTGTAAAGATAGCAATTCTCGACCCGTTAAGATCTTGTCTAGGGCAACTTCTTGAGCTACATAACCTAACCTTCGTCGGGCTGCTTTAGGATAATCAAGCACCGAAATTCCCCCAACCTCAATGGTTCCACCATCGGGTTTGGCTAAAGTGCATAGACAACGAATTGTACTGGTTTTGCCAGCCCCATTAGGACCGAGTAACCCGAAAATTTCTCCAGGTTGTACTTTAAAGGAGATATTTTTAACCGCTTCAAAAGTGCCGTAATTTTTTTTGAGGGATTCAATAGCAATAGCAGGAGTCATAACCTGTCCGTGATTAGGAGAAACAAATAAATCTTCAACATTTCTTGTCTTCTCCTATTGTAAAGGTTGAAACAGGAGTTAGCAGTCAACTTAGATCAATTAACTTAGGATATTCTTAAATTTATCTAAAACTAAGAGTATTAACAAAAAATAGTGTTATTATTGGGGGAAATTATTGCGTAAATTATCATAAATTAGAAATTCATGACGGATTTATTGACTTACAAAAACCAAGAAGATCCCAATCTTGTGGTTGATTATCAACAAGAATTGGTTTTGGCCTCAAAAGAGATTCAATCAGCTTTAACAATTCTAGAAAAT
This sequence comes from Cyanothece sp. UBA12306, assembly GCA_003448685.1. Taxonomy (GTDB): domain Bacteria; phylum Cyanobacteriota; class Cyanobacteriia; order Cyanobacteriales; family Microcystaceae; genus Rippkaea. The sequence goes on along the minus strand of DLXW01000184.1, from coordinate 3,215 downwards.
TATCAGGAAAAATCCCAATCCAATCGGCAACTTGCTGAAAGAATTAGTCTAGTTAATCAGATCGTGACCAAGGTAACTCAAAGACTGCAAAATCTTGAGGAACAACTGAAATTATCGGCAAAAACCGAAAGTAATGCCCAATTCAGCCAAAATCAAGCAAGACAAAAAGCCATTGTTCAAAAACTAGAAAACATTAAGCAAACAGTTAATATTCTACAATATACCGCTTAAATACTCTGGTATATTGGAAAACTCCTGGAAGTGACATAATCGGGATAGTTGAGATAGAGATATTGTTAACAATACCTCTATCTCTTATCGTTAATAATTATTATTAATTAGTTATAATTATTTGAAAAATTTTTCAACTTAATTAATCCCAATCGCTAACAATACTCTACAATATAAAGAAGAAGGTAAGTAAATGTACTACGGAAAAAATACTCATGGCAAGCAGCAAGTTTCATACACCAGCTTCTTTATCGAGTCGGGAAACGCAGATTCTCGATTTAGTAGCTACTGGTTTAACAAATCTCGAAATTGCTGAGCAACTCGAAATTAGTAAAAGGACTGTTGATAATCATATTAGCAATATTCTCACCAAAACTAAAACTGAGAATAGAGTAGAATTAGTGCGTTGGGCATTAAAATGGGGAAAAATTTGTCTAAATGAAGTTAATTGTTGCTATTTACCCCTGGCAAGTGCCTCTAGCCCCATCAATGAGCCAGTATCTTAAGAGGTTTAGTCGATACTTAGTCCTTTTAACTAATGCCCTAACTGTGGGTTTGAGTGGCTGTCAAGAAGGAGTTTTTATTACTCCCCCAACTGGGCAATTGAGATCAGGTTTAAATACCCGTTCAGCAGAAGAAAATCCTCGTTTTTCCTATGATGGCCGTTATTTAGTTTTTGCTTCAGATCGGCAAGGAAAAAGGGGAATCTGGCTTTATGATAGACATAATAATGGTTTAGTTGCCCTGCCTGGACTCAATTACCAAGGCACTCGTCAAGATCAACCAGATATTAGTAGTGACGGTAGATATATTGTTTATGTTTCTGAACAAGAGGGTAAACCTGATATTTTTGTTTATGATCGTCTAACCTTGGTCAAAGAACAAATTACGAAAAATTGGCTAGGAGAAGTTCGCAACCCAACTATTAGTGGTAATGGCCGTTTAATTTCCTTCGAATCGAATCGTGAGGGACAATGGGATCTAGTTATCTATGATCGCGGATTAAATACTCCTTTGTCTCTTCCTAATGAGTTACCGCAAGTTACCCCTTAACGAAATAGCAAAGTTGTTGCTCAAAATTTTCAACTATAAAATTAAATTATAAAAATAATTTTTGGCGATACAATATGTTTAAATTCAGCAGAAATACTTTATAAGCGCTCGGATGGAAGGATTTCATGGAAAATAAGTTTAAAATTATTGAAATTGCTGATTTACTGATTAGACTATTTTTAATAGGACTATTACTGTCTTGGTGTTTCGTTCTGTTGCGTCCTTTTATCGAGATAATCCTTTGGGGAATCATTTTAGCGATCGCTATATTTCCCATATTTTTATGGCTCAAAGCTAGAATAGGAGGACGAGGTAATTTAGCTGGAACCATAATCACTTTATTAGGAGTAGCTGTGATTATCGGTCCTGTTAGTTTGATTGCCACTGTGTTTGTCAATAATGCTCAAACCTTTTCTGATAATCTGGTCTCTGGTAACTTAGTTGTCCCCCCTCCTCCACCAGGAATTGCTACTTGGCCTGTAATTGGAGAGTCTATTGATAGAATTTGGCAATCAGCATCGGTTAACTTGGCCACAGTTTTAACACAATTTAGGCCACAGTTAGAGCAATTAGCCAAAAATTTATTATTTCTAGCAGCCAACATCGGTTTAATTTTACTAAAATTCATTGTATCTATCATCATTGCTGGAATATTGATGATTAATGCTGAGAATATGAGTCGTCGAGTCAGTCAAGTTTTTTCTCGACTCACACCCGAAAAAGGTCAAGGATTTTTAGAATTAGCTACTGCAACAATAAGAGGTGTTACCCGTGGCATTATTGGCGTTGCTATACTACAGAGTTTTCTGATTGGTATTGGGTTGATAGCGGCGAGAATTCCCTTTGCTGGTTTATTATCCCTTTTATGTTTAGTGTTAAGTATTATTCAAATTGGACCAGGGTTAGTGGTATTAGGAACTATTATCTTTGCTTGGTCAAATATGGGAACAGTAAGTGCATTACTGTTTACCCTTTGGATGGTTCCCACCACTTTGGTTGATAATATTCTCAAACCGCTTCTAATGGCTCAAGGTTTACCTGTTCCCACAATTATCATTTTGATAGGTGTTCTTGGAGGAACTTTAGTTCATGGAATTTTAGGTTTATTTATTGGTCCAGTTGTTCTCAGTCTTGGTTATCAATTAATTGTTGCTTGGGTTAATCCGGACTTTGAACAAGGATTGAACACAACCGATTCAAATCAAGAAGCAAACATTTAACTATTTCATATTAAGATACCAGTTTAAGCTAAAATGAATAACGGTTGTTTTAAGCAAACCACCGCCCATGAGGATTTTTCAAAAATAGTGTAAGTTCTCAATAACCTAAATTATCAAAAAATTTCCATGTCTCTTGCCACTAATAGTAATACTAATAAAACAACTGAACCTTTAGAAAAAGTAGATCAAGATTCACCAGAAATCCCAGACCTTGAGCTGCCTTTTAGTGTTGAAACAATCCAAGAATTACTGCCCCATCGTTATCCTTTTGCTTTAGTTGATCGCATTATTGATTATGTACCTGGTGAAAAAGCTGTGGGCATTAAAAATGTGACTATTAATGAGCAATTTTTTAACGGACATATTCCCGCACGCCCTATTATGCCAGGGGTTTTGATTGTGGAATCAATGGCGCAAGTAGGAGGGGTTGTTCTCACCCTACTTCCTGGAATGAAAGGACAATTTTTTGCTTTTGCTGGAATTGATAAAGTCCGTTTTCGTCGTCCCGTTGTTCCTGGTGATCAATTAATGATCACGGTTGAACTATTGACATTTAAACGGGATCGTATTGCTAAAATGAAAGGAAAGGGATTAGTAGATGGACAATTAGCTGTAGAGGGAGAGATGTTATTTTCTCGGATTGATTAAATATTTAACTGTTTAATCATCTTTTTTTTCAAGAAGTTAGAATTATAGCAACCGCCAAGGCGG
>DLXW01000182.1:13214-15478 GCA_003448685.1 Cyanothece sp. UBA12306 | reverse complement strand
CTACAAAGGTGGCTAAATACGGTACAAACCAACTTTAAAAAAGACGTAAAAACAGTTTGTTATCTATCTGCTGAATTTCTCGTCGGTCCTCATTTAGGCAATAATTTAATTAACTTAGATATCTATGATCGGGTAGAAGAAGCAATTAAAAAATCAGGACTTAACCTACAAGAATTAATCGATACAGAAGAAGAACCAGGATTAGGAAACGGGGGTTTAGGAAGATTAGCAGCTTGTTATATGGACTCATTATCGAGTCTAGAAATTCCCGCCATTGGCTATGGAATTCGCTATGAATTTGGAATTTTTGACCAAGAAATTCGCGACGGTTGGCAGGTCGAAATAACCGATAAATGGTTACAATTTGGTAACCCTTGGGAAATAGCACGGCCCGAGTCTTCTGTTACAGTTAATTTTGGCGGTCATACCGAAGAATATATTGATGATCAAAACTGCAAGCGACACCGTTGGGTTCCCGAATATGTTGTCAAAGGAATACCCTATGATACGCCAATTTTAGGCTACAAAGTTAACACCGCTAATACCCTACGTTTATGGAAATCAGAAGCTTGTGAATCTTTCAATTTTGATTTGTTTAATCAGGGAGATTATTACGGTGCAGTTGATAGTAAAGTTCTCTCAGAAAACTTAAGTAAAGTTCTTTATCCCAACGATGAACCGATTCAAGGAAAAGAATTACGTCTACAACAACAATACTTTTTTGTTTCCTGTTCTTTACAGGATATGATTCGGATTCACCTCCATGAAAACTCTAACCTAGATAATTTTCATGAACAATGGGCCGTTCAACTTAATGATACCCATCCATCTATCGGTGTGGCCGAATTAATGCGTCTGTTAGTGGATGTTCATCATTATGAATGGGACAAAGCTTGGAAAATTACGGAAAACACCTTTGGTTATACCAACCATACCCTATTACCCGAAGCCTTAGAAAAATGGCCTTTGGGTCTTTTTGGCAGTTTGCTTCCCCGTTTATTAGAAGTAATCTACGAAATTAATAGCTATTTTCTCGATCGTGTTCGCATCAAATTCCCCGACAATTTTGAGAAAATGGCTAGTCTTTCCATCATCGATGAAAGTGGTGAAAGATATGTCCGAATGGCTAATTTAGCTTGTATTGGTTCCCATGCGATTAATGGGGTTGCTGCTTTACATTCAGAATTGGTCAAAGAAACTATCTTACACGACTTTTATGAAATGACCCCCGAAAAATTCACCAACGTAACTAATGGGGTAACTCCTCGTCGCTGGATGGTTTTAAGTAACCCTCGACTCACCAAATTAATCACCGAGAAAATAGGTGGAACTTGGGTTAAACATCTTGATGAACTCAAGAAATTAGAAAAATTCGCTGATGATCCTAATTTCCGTCGTCAATGGCGAGAAGTAAAAAAAGCGGTTAAACAAGATTTAGCCAAACACATTGAGCAAAAAGTAGGGATTATAGTTAACCCTGAATCTTTATTTGATGTTCAAGTTAAACGCATTCATGAATACAAACGCCAACATCTCAATGTTTTACACATTGTTACCTTGTACAACCGTCTCAAAAATAATCCCAATTTAGATATTCCCCCCCGTACTTTTATTTTTGGCGGTAAAGCTGCTCCAGGGTATTTTATGGCTAAAAGGATGATTAAATTCATTACTTCTGTAGGGGATGTAGTCAATAATGATCCCGATATCAAAGATCGCTTAAAGGTAGTTTTTCTTCCTGATTATAATGTTACTTTTGGACAAAGAGTCTATCCCGCAGCAGATTTATCGGAGCAAATTTCCACAGCAGGGAAGGAAGCATCGGGAACTGGGAATATGAAATTTTCTCTCAATGGCGCTTTAACTATTGGAACTCTCGATGGTGCTAATGTGGAAATTCGAGAAGAAGTAGGTGAAGAGAATTTCTTCCTCTTTGGGTTAACATCTCCACAAGTTTCTGAGATTAAGTCCCATGGATATAATCCTCACGGTCATTATGAGTCTAACGAAGAACTACGAGGAGTTTTAAATTCAATTAGTTCTGGTTTCTTCTCCCACGGAGATTGTGAATTATTGAAACCCATTGTGGATAATTTAATTTACGATGATCCCTTTCTCTTACTAGCTGATTATGCTTCTTATATTAGCTGTCAAGAGAAGGTAAGTGAAGCTTACAAAGACCAAGAAAATTGGACTCGTATGTCGATTTTGAATGTGGCCAGGATGAGTAAGTTTTCTAGCGATCGCTCTATCCAAGAATACTG
>DLXW01000182.1:1901-13000 GCA_003448685.1 Cyanothece sp. UBA12306 | reverse complement strand
AACATCTGGAATGCGAAACCTGTTCCTATTAAATTAGAAACCTACAATCAAGAAAATGCTGGTTTGAAGGTTTAGAATTTAATAAGGGTAGTCAATTTATTGGCTACTCTAAGTCTAGTTCTAATTGCTGAAACTTTTCTCTCGATCAAGAAAGATTTTGAACATTGTCGATTGAGGGAATAGTTAATATATTATTCCTCTTTTGTTTTTCTTCCTTTAAATTATCTGATGCTTCAGTTTCTGACGATGTTGATATCATCATTAGCATATACTTGATCAGAAATATATTGATCAATCAATGATTCGATGATTTCCTGACAAGAAATATGTTTTTGCGCGGCTTTTTCTTTTAAAAAAGAAATTTTTTCTTCATTCAACTCTAAGGTAATTTTAATAATTGTTTTTTTACAAATCAATTCTTCAGGAGGTGGCAAAAAATCCTCAACAATTTTGCCTAATTCCATTGGTTCATCCGTGTAATTTATGTTGTTGTTCATAACATTTTCGTCCTTTTCTCCAATAACCTGCTCCAAATATTCTAATTCTACCATTTCTATAAGTAAAGCGAACCGTAATAATTTCGTTATTAACTTTACCTATGCAATGATATCGATTTTCTGTTTTACTGTGCGCAGTATCTTCTACAATAATTCGATGAGGATCAAAAAAAGCTTTTCGAGCTAATTCAAAAGAAACACTATGTTTTTTCAAGTTAGCTTTATTTTTACTGTCATCCCATTCAAAGCCAATCTCCATGATAGCTATTCTGTTAACAGACTGTATCTGCTGACCCCATTCTAATTATAGCAAACAAAGCTGATAAATTACCTTTTTTTCCACTTAATTAAAATAAAAGCTAATAGTCAAAACTTTAAAAATACACTAACTTTGGGACTGACATCCCCGTGGTATTAAAGATAATCTAAGAGTAGAGGGAGTTAAAGATTCAATCCCTCATTCAACATCAAAGGAGTGAAAGATCAATGTTAAATAGTAACCTTTCTAAATCTACAATATCTGGTTTGATGGCTGTTTTAATTGGTATTACCGCAGGGACTCCTTTAGTAACCATAAACCCTGCTAATGCTCAAAATTACAGCCCGAACCAAAACTTTTTTAACAACTCTAATTCTGTAGTTATTCCTCCAGGAACCCTCATTCCTATGAGTTATAATTCCTCAGAAAAAATCCGTGTTGCACCAGACGAATTTTTACCATTAGAATTGAATGTAGCAGCCAATATTCGCGATCGCAACGGTAATTTATTAATTCCAGCAGGTACGACAATTGTTGGTCAAATTCAACCAGTATCAGGGGGTTCTCAATTCGTAGCTCGGGAGATTATCATGGGTGATGGTCAATGGTTACCTATTAACGCCACCTCTAGCGTTATTTCTACCACAGAAACTATTAATGAAGGAGCAAGTGTGGCCAATATTCTAACAGGGACCTTTGCTGGTGCGGGAACCGCTACCATTGTTGCAGGAACCACAGGCGATCGCCGTATCGATGCACTAGAAGTCTTAGGAGGTGCAGCTTTGGGTACTTTATTAGGATGGGGTTTACCTGAAGGACAAATTATCGGAGGAGGATCTCAAGATATGATTGTTATTGATCCTAACCGAGATTTAAGCCTAACCTTACAATCAGGACTAGCTGTGTCTCCAACAACAACTAGCCAAACTATTCCTACTAATTCTAATAATACTCTTCGTACCAGTCGCTGGAAATCTTTTTGGTAAGACAAAAAATCTGTAGGGACTTAATATTTTAAGTCCCTACAATAACGAGATTTAGGTTATTATTTAAGCACCAGCAGGAACTAAATCAACTTCATCTGTTCCATCTGTTTCACCTTGGCCTGAAGTCATTTGTTCTCCATTAACTTCAATAGCAAAAGGAGTTCCATCTAATTTAAGGTTATAGTCGGTTGCATCAGAAGTATAACCCACACTAGCGATCATTTCACGCCCTGCATCTGTATATTTAAAGGCCAAAAATTGATTTTTTTCTTTTTCATTATCGTAGGCCCAAATCGCCATACATTGTTGATCTTGATAATCAAAAACCTTAGGGGGACGAGTAGGTACATAACGGCCAGGCGCACCAAAACTCGCATCAAGAAATGATTGGACAGAACTCTCTTCTACAGTTACATAAGCAACTTCCTCAGGAGATGTGGGTTCAGGATCTACGTCAGTTTCAGGTGGTTCTTCTTCCTTGCCACGGTTACGAAAATAATCGACAGCCATTTTAGTTCCAATACCGCCAACAGCAACAATTCCAGCACCTATTAAAATGTTCCGAAGCTTGCTCATTTTTTGCCTCCTGCTCTATTAATCACCATTAGTGCAAATTCAAGTTAATAATATCATTATTGATTTATCCTAATTATAAAAATAAAATAAGCTCCGCTATCTACGGAGCTAAGTTAATTAGTCGATTATATTAATTCTGCATTAACCGGAATTTCCATGACTGTACCTTCTCCAGGCGGGGGGTAAATACGGATTTTGGCACTGTTAGTGAATGTTTTTAAATAGTTAGATAAAGAATCTAGTTTTTTCAAAATTTGCCAATTAGTATTTTTATCAGGACAGACAATAACTAGAGTTAAAACATTAATGAAACTAGAGAAATACCATCCACATCCAGAAAGTACCCTTTGAGTAGCGCGATCGCAATCTTGATAAAAATAGCGACCAGTAACTTCGTCAAGTTCCTTGGCTAATTCCCAGTCAGGAGGAATTCTCGGAGGTAAATCATCAGGAGGAAGTGATCTTTTATCCATGGCTTTATATTATTTACAGATTGACCAACTATATTTCTATTATCTAACGTCAGGGGTCATTTTAGGATGGGGTGTTCAACCCAAATTTGAGATAATCTGTTGCAGTACCATAAATGTAGACAGAAACCAAGTGTGAGATCGATCATACCCCATTAATGCTTAGCAACACAGCAGATTATCTCTACTAAGAAGATAATATATTTAACTAAGTAAAAATACTAAAATCAAATGTCAACTACCAAATTAATCAAAGCTATCTATCCAAAAGTCACAGTTCCTCAAGATAATCCAGAAAGTTACTATCTACTCCGACTGGCAAACCTTTATGGAGAAGAAGTTTTAGAAGAGTTAAGTAAATAGATCAAGTCTAATTTTTTTTTAAAAACTTTATTTTGTGTACCTTTTTGTTTTTTGCCTTTTGTTTAGCTAAAACGCATTTAATAATGCGTTTTAGCTTATTTTTTTGTTTGACTTAATCAAACAATTTTGGATAAAAGATTTACGCTAAAAAACTAAAAATTAAACCCAAGTATCCTAAATAGGAAACAAGTCAAGATCTCGACTTTAGACTAATTCTAGTTATTTAGGTAAGTTGAGGCTTTCCTTACTAGAAGTAAAATATTTAACTGCACTTTTCCCACCCTTTACGATAGAAAACTGGACAGTTGTGAGTTACCAAAAATTTAACACTTTCGCCTTTCTTAGCTTGGATAAGCTGATTCCAAGCAGGTGCACAAATATCAGGATCATAGGTTCCTCCATCTTTAGGAAGACGAAATCCTTGGCGATGTAAAATTGCACAATCAGTTTTAATTAAAGTCTCAAGACTACTAATTTGATTAACCTCACTAATCGAATTCCAAGCATCTCTACACCCTGGAACTTCAATCATTGCATAGGCACTGGCACTAAAAACAAAGAAGTGAATACAAACAAGTAGGGCTGTTGCAAAGAATTTTAGTTTATTCATAAGATTTGCTGCTAAAATATTGGGAAGCTTCCATTGATAGTTATTTTCTTTGTCAGTATATATTGATTAATATAAGCTAGTTGCCAAAAATATGAGTATTGTTGAAAAACTTAACATTTAATACATTTAGCTAATAGGACTTAAACAAGGTTCTACTAGCCAAGGGTTTTGCCTCAATTTTACCTTCTTAATTGTTTAAGTCTCAATAATCATTAATCTAAAATCTCATATTTGCATTTTCCCCTGTTTTTCAACCAGGGAAAAATGCAAAATCTAAAATCGATTTGATGAGGATGAGGAAAGGACAAGCTACACTTTAAACTGTGTTTTAATGCGCTTCATGGCCTCTTCTACATTTTTCCGACTATTAAAAGCAGAAATACGGAAATAACCCTCTCCTGCTGCACCAAAACCCGATCCTGGAGTACCTACAATATTAGTAGTCTGCAATAACTTATCAAAGAAATCCCAACTCGAGAGATTATGGGGAGTTTTTAGCCAAATATAGGGAGCATTGACCCCACCATACGGTTCAAAACCTGCATTTTTTAGTTCATTACAGATAATCTGAGCATTTTCTAGATAAAAATTGACTAATTCCTTAACTTGAGCTTTTCCTTCATCAGAATAGACCGCTTCTGCGCCCCGTTGTACAATATAAGAAACACCGTTGAATTTAGTCGACTGACGACGATTCCACAGTTTCCATAATTCCACATCAGAACCATCAGATCTCTTAGCGGTAAGGGTTTTAGGCACTACAGTGAAGGCACAACGAGTCCCCGTAAACCCAGCATTTTTAGAAAAAGACCGAAATTCAATCGCACAATCTTTGGCCCCGTCAATTTCATAGATAGAATGGGGAAGACTATCATCTGTAATAAAGGCTTCATAGGCCGCATCAAAGAAGATAATAGAGCCATTAGCCTTTGCATAGTCTACCCAGGTTTTCAGATAATCTTGGGTTGCTGTTGCTCCTGTGGGATTATTCGGGAAACACAGATAGATAATATCGACTTTTTCCCCAGGAAGATCGGCAATAAACTGATTTTCTGCATTAATAGGCAGATAAACTAAACCTTCATATTCGCCTTGATCATTTGCTTCTCCTGTATGGCCAGTCATGACGTTGGTATCCACATAAACGGGGTATACAGGGTCAGTAACCGCAATTTTGTTATTTTTACCAAAAATATCAAGAATATTCCCTGTATCGCATTTTGCCCCGTCGGAGACGAAAATTTCTGAGGCATCTATATCACAGTTTCTCGCTTGGAAGTCATTAGTTGCGATTTTTTCCCGTAACCAATCATAACCCTGTTCTGGTCCATAGCCTTTGAATGTGGAGCGATCACCCATATCTTCCACTGCTTTAATCATAGCTGTGCGACAGGCGGCTGGCAAAGGTTCGGTTACATCTCCGATCCCAAGTTTAATAATTTTAGCATCGGGGTTAGAATCAGCAAAGGTTCTGACGCGTCTTGCAATTTCTGGGAAAAGATATCCTGCTTTGAGTTTGAGGTAGTTATCGTTAATTGTTGCCATATTAATTGTTTTAGCAAGTGCTGATAACTAATCTTTCTAGATTATACTTTTCTAAGTATCAATCAAAAAAAGATTAGTATTCTCCTAGATTATAGGTTAAAAGCAGCTCTCATCCTCTAAGGGAATTACGTAAGAATTCTGTAGCTTCTTTAGCAGGAAGGGGACGACTAAACCAATAACCTTGAACATCTTCACATTCTAAATCAGATAAAATATTGAGTTGTTTTTCCGTTTCTACTCCTTCAGCAACAATACGCATATTGAAACCTTTACTAATAGCTAAGGCAGCAGAAATAATGCCCAATTCTGAGGAAGTTCCTCGAAGATCTCGAATAAATGCTTGATCAAGTTTCAAAGTGCGAAAAGAAAATTGTTTCAGATAACCCAAAGAAGAAAATCCTGTTCCAAAATCATCTAAAGCAATACGAACGCCGATATTTTGGATATCTCGTAAGCTTTTACGCGCTTGGTTTAAATTTTGGCGTAAATTTATTTCTGTTAATTCCAATTCTAGCCATTGGGGATCAAGTCCTGTATCATGTAAAACCCTAGCTACAACTTCTGCTAAATTAGCTTGTTTTAACTCTCTTCCAGATAAATTAACCCCCATCGGAATAGAAAGTAAACCATCTTTTTGCCAAGCTAGATTTTGTTCACAAGCTGTTTGTAAAACCCATTTACCTAAATGGACAATGAGATCGGTTTTTGAAGCCAAAGGAATAAATTTTTGGGGAGTAATAATGCCCAAAGACGGATGTTGCCAACGTAATAAAGCTTCCATTCCTACAACTTTACCAGTTTTTAGATTAATTTGTGGTTGGTAATGTAAAAAGAATTGTTTATTTTCAATTGCTTGATGCAGGGAACTTTCTAAACGTAATAATAAAGCCGCTTCAGATGTTAAATTAGGAGTGTAAAATTGATAATGATTCCGTCCTTGTTCTTTAGTTCTTCCCAGTGCAGTACCTGCATTTTTTAGCAAGGTTTCTCCATCTTCTCCGTCTTGAGGATAAACAGCAATACCAATACTACATTTAATAGGAAATCGTTCTTCCTCCAAAACAAAAGGACGATGAAGATTATCAAAAATTCGTTGGGCTAATTTAACGGTATCTTCAGTATTTTTAATTTGGGGAAGTAGCAAAACATATTCATCGCTTCCCCAACGAGCTACCGTATCTTCCCCTCTGACACAGGAACTAAGACGTTTGCCAAAGCTTTCGAGAAGACGATCTCCCATTGAATGCCCGAAGGTATTATTAATATTAGTAAATGAATCAATATCAACAAACATCACTGCCATCAGATGTTGGTGACTTTGAGCGTGTTCTAGGGCTAAAATTAATTTTTTGTTAAATGATTCTCGATTGGGTAAATTGGTTAGGGGATCGTGGAGTGATTGATATTCTAGTTGTTCTTGAGCTTCTTTGCGATCGCGTATATCTCTAACGACTAAACAAAAAATTTCTTGCCCCTGATAAATAGTACGGCTAATTTTTCCCGCTACGCTAATCAGAGAACCATCTTTATGTCGATGAGTAGATTCTTGAATAAAATACGGATTATCTGTAGTAACAACATTCAATTCTTGATCAAGAATCTCTTTATCTACGGCAATTAATTCATGAAGACTTAAGCCAATGATTTCGGCGGTAGTATAGCCTAATAACTGACAATAAGCTTGATTCGACTCAATAATATATTGGGTTTCACAATTGACCAGTAAAATTCCTTCTGTTCCTTGTTCTACAAAGAGTCGATAACGATCTTTTCCTGTATTTAATTTAGCTTCTCTTACTTTGTATTTAGTAATATCAAATAAATAAATTCTAATAGAATTATTTTCTTCTACATAGTGAATATGCTGTTCAAAAAAGTTTTGATTAACTTCAATTTCTCGAATAAATGAAGTACCCCTTGGTACTGAATATTCTTCGATTATCCCTTCAATTATAGGATGATTTAACTGTGATTTTTCAAGATCGGTAAATTTGACCCGGGCAGGAACATTAAGATAGGTTATTTCTCCTTTAAAATTAATTTCAATGATAGGGTTGGGATTTCCTTTTGTTAATGAAGCTAACTTTTCTTTACTATTAGAATCATTCTGATTAAGGGCTTTTTTTAAGGATGTCTGAGCAAGATTAGCTAAAGAATTTTCGTCTAAACTTTCCCGAGATTCTAGATTGATTGTCTGGGAAGGGGCAATTTCTCGAGCTGAAGATTCAGCAAATCTCGAATCGTTTTTGTTTTCTACTTTTAATGAATCTAAATCGGCAGAATTAGAGATAATGTGGTATTTAGCATGACATTTATATCCAAAACGTATTTCATCCCCTGATTTTAAATCATGAGATAAACAATATTTTTTATTAACAGTAATACCATTGGTGCTTCTTGTTCCTTCTAAATCTCCATCAATAATGCGATACAAAGGTTGTTCACTTTGTTCATCCATTATTTGTAAAATCGTGGCGTGATGACGAGAAACTTGACGATCATATAAGAGGATATTAGTGTTAGGATCACGACCAATAGAATAGGTACTTTCTGTTAGAGGAACAATTCGTCTCGATTTGGAATCTGAGACGACCAAGATATGGCGAACTTCTGAAGCATTACTCATCACAAGTTACACAGGATTGAGGGCTATATTGATAAAGTTCCCAGAAATTAGCTTTAAATTAACATGACTAATTAATAATTAGTTGGCATCCTTTCGCGCCCTTTAGAGTAGCGGAAGGCGAGGGGGGATGTCAACTTGATAATTAATCAAATTTCCAACGACTAGCAATAGGCATTCTCCAACCTGTTCCAAATGCTCTATCAGTTACTTTTAATCCTGGGGGAGCTTGCTTTCTTTTAAATTCAGCACGAATAACTAATTTCAATATTTTATTAATAACTGCTAAATCAAAACCAGCTTCACTAATTTGACTAACAGATTGATGTTGATGAATTAAACGATCTAAAATTTCGTCAAGTACCTCGTAAGGGGGTAAAGAATCTTGATCGGTTTGATCGGGTTTTAATTCAGCACTGGGGGGTTTAATTAAGACATTATGGGGAATCACCTCTGTCTTCCGATTTAACCAATGACAAATAGAAAATACACGGGTTTTAGGGACATCTGAAATAACGGCTAATCCCCCATTCATGTCACCATACAAAGTACAGTAACCTACAGCCATTTCTGACTTATTACCCGTAGATAGAAGAAGATAGCCAAATTTATTAGCAATTGCCATTAATAAATTACCCCGAATACGCGATTGTATATTCTCTTCAGCTACGCCAAATTTTGTACCAGCAAATAAAGGTTCTAAGATTGTATCATAGGATTTCATAAGATCAGCAATGGGTAATTTATAACTATTTATTCCTAGGTTTTTAACTAAGTCTTCAGCATCAGTTATGGAATGCTCGGAACTGAAAGGAGATGGCATTAATAAGCCTAAAATATTTTCTTTTCCTAAAGCTTCTGTTGCGATCGCAGCAACTAGGGAAGAATCAATCCCTCCACTTAGTCCTAAAAGTGCTTGAGAAAAACCGCATTTTTGAGCATAGTCTTTCAATCCTAATACTAAAGCTAACCAAATTTCTTCTTCTGCTGTTTGGGGTTTATTATTAACAGTTGATAAAACGAAATGTTTAGTTTTTGGATCAAAATCAATTAAATCAATATTTTCTTCAAAAGATTTTAATCTTAAAACAACTTCGTTTTGAGGATTAACTGCAAAACTATTACCATCAAAAATTAGATCATCATTACCTCCAACTTGATTAGTATAAATAATCGGGATTTGATAGCGTTTACTGCTATACTTAATCATATTTTCCCGTAGATTTTGTTTGCCAACACTATAGGGAGAAGCGGATAAATTAACAATTAAATCAGCTTCTAACTTAATTAAATCTTCAAGGGGATTACATTCATATTTTTTTTGCCCCCAAAACTGATCATCATTCCATAAATCCTCACAAATAGTTACACCAATTTTTAAAGGGTTAGACGAAGAATTAGGTTGTATTTCAAAATAATTAGTTTGTTTTCCTGGTTCAAAATATCGCGCTTCATCAAAGACATCATAGGTAGGTAAAAGACGTTTATAAAAAATCTGTTTTATTTGACCATCTTCTAACCAAGCAACCGTATTAAAAAGAGGTTTTTCTCCCCTAAGATTAGAATCAGTATTCGCCTCAACAGTACCCACTAAAACTGCTAATTTATCTGGCAATTTTTTTGCCAATTTTTGTAATTCGATAGACAGGGATTGAATAAAACTAGGATTAAGTAATAAATCACGGGGAGGATAACCACATAAAGACAATTCGGGAGTTACTAAAAGTCGCGCATTTTTACTTATTGCCCATTGAGCAGCTTGGTTAATTTTTTCAGCATTATTAGCAAGATCACCAATGGTAGGATTAAGTTGATAAATAGCAATTTTCATGATTAATTGTAGAATTAAAATTAGTAACAATCAAATAAAAATAAAAGGTTTATCTTTAAATGGCGCGAAAGCTTCGGAATCAAATCTATATAAACTTGCGGGTCTTCCTGCACCCTTAGACACTTTTTTTTCCGTATCAATTAGAAATCCTAGCTTTAATAAACGAGAGCGAAAATTAGAATAGTCAGCAAAATTTTCGCCTAAAATTGTTGTGTATACTTGATAGAGATCATTGAGGGTAAATAACTCCGGTAAAATTTCAAAAGCAATGGGACTATATTCTAGCTTATTACGTAATCTTTGATAGCCATAATCTAAAATTTGATTATGATCAAAAGCTAAGTGAGGAACTTTTTGAATTATGTACCAAGTGATAGTATGATGATTGTTAGTCAATAGTTGTGCTTCTTCAAACCGGACTAAAGCAAAATAACTAACTGATAGGTAACGAACTCCAAAACTATCGGGAGATTCTCTGGGATCTCTATTCGGTCCACCAAAGGTATATAATTGTTCTAAATAAAGATTATTGACCCGTATTTTTTC
This sequence comes from Cyanothece sp. UBA12306, assembly GCA_003448685.1. Taxonomy (GTDB): domain Bacteria; phylum Cyanobacteriota; class Cyanobacteriia; order Cyanobacteriales; family Microcystaceae; genus Rippkaea. Next base: position 2,694 of record DLXW01000182.1, on the reverse strand, counting down.
AGCTAATATTCTTTGAGCAGATTCTTCTAATGATTCCCCCTTTCTTACTAAAGTTCCTGGTAAACTCCATTGATTCATAAAAGGATTTTCTTTTCGTTTGATTAACAAAACTAAGAGGCGATGATGTTGAGTATCAACTGAAAAAATAACATTATCTACTCCCACTTTGAAATCTTCTAAAATTTGCTTATTATATTTAAAATTCATCGATATAGTTGCTCTTGATAAATATAATCTTGAATAGGCCTAATTAAAACATCTTGATTGCCATTTTCTCGATAAGCAGTTGAGGAAACTTCAGGAGCATCAAAGTTAGCAATTTGATAGTTTCCTCCCAATTTTTTTACTTCCATTAAGTCTTGATCAAGAAGGGGATAGCCAGGACGAGGGATGATCAAAATAGCAACTTCTTTCAATAATTCTTCTATGTGATACCAATGGACAATTTGATCAATTAAATCAGACCCAATTACCAAAGTATATTCAGCATTCCCCCCCCAAATTTCTTTAGCTTTAGCTACACTTATTATACTCCGTCGATGACTTAAATTTTCACTAACATAAAGATTGTTTCGTGGGGGATTAATATCATTAATTAATAATCTTAACATTGTCATGCGATGGAATAAGTTGGTTTGATGACTTTTAAAAGGATTATCCGAAGCCCAAATTCCAACCCAATCATAGTGTTCAGATAACCAACGAATAATTAATTGATGTCCTTCTGTCGGGGGATCAGCACTGGTTCCAAAAAGAGCAATTTTTGTCATGCTATTAACTATTAACTATTAAC
>DLXW01000182.1:1145-1659 GCA_003448685.1 Cyanothece sp. UBA12306 | reverse complement strand
ATTAACTATTAACTATTAACTACTTAAAGTTTGACGCAGAGATTCAAGAGGATTAGAAATATTTACTACTATTGGAGTCGGTTGACTAAGATGGCGATTTGCTTCAGAAAGACTAGCCACAGATGCTTGAGTTCGCTGGCGAATAGTATCCAAACAATCAGGATTTGATAAAGGTTTTCCTTGCTTCATCACTAACTTTAATAAGGATATTTCTTGCCCTTCAATTGATTCAGATGCTAATCCTAATCTATCAGCTTGAATCATTCCTTGACTATAAGTCCGAAACACTTGTTTTTTTCCTGGATAGGTAGCTTTTTGACTAGACTGTTTCATGGTAGGAATACCATTAATTTCGACTAATTTATAGACCCCATTAACAGGTTGTCCCGTTACTAATCGAGTTCCTAGTCCATAACCATCAATAGATGCACCAGACTCCTGAAGACGGGCAATTTCCCACTCATCAAGATCCCCACTGACAAAAATGTTAAGATTAGGTAAGAGCGATCGCACT
>DLXW01000182.1:0-919 GCA_003448685.1 Cyanothece sp. UBA12306 | reverse complement strand
AGTTACTGCCGCCTCTCCAGCGCGAACCTTCTGGGCTAACCTCTCGACAGCCGCCACTGTATCATAGGTATCAATCAGCAAAGGAGAATCGGGGAAATAGCGGCTAAAAGCCTTAAATGCCTCATCTTCACTGCCTGAGAGTGCTTTGATTGCCATAACTAAAGAATGAGCCATAGTTCCACTAGGTTTACGTCCTAATTTCAAGGCAGCCAGAACATTAGAGGTTGCATCTAATCCCCCTGCTAAAGCCGCTCTAGCAGCCCAGAGAGAGCCTTGAGGACTAAAAGCGCGTCGGGTCCCAAATTCTAATAAAATGGCTGTTTCCCCCGCTACATCACGCATTCTGGCGGCTCTGGTGGCAATCAAGGTTTGATAATTAATGGTATTTAAAAGGTAGGTTTCTACAATTTGCCCTTGCCACAGGGGAGCCTCTATCCTTAATAAGGGTTGATGAGCAAAAACTGCTGTTCCTTCAGGGACAGCCCAAACATCTCCGGTAAAACCTCCTGAAGCCAGTAATTCCCAAAATTGTGGGGGTGCATGGTCAAAAATTCCAGTTTTTTGTAAGGCTTCTAACTGTTCTGGACTGAAATGAAAGTTTTGCAAAAACTCTAACGCTTGAGTCAGTCCCATGGCAATTAAATAACCAAAATATTCGGGCAAATGACGGACAAATAATTCAAAACTAGCTGTATATTCTGCTATACCCTCTCCTGTGTAGCAAGCAGCCATGGTTAATTCATATAGATCTGTCAGCAGACTATATTCTTTGGGAGATAGGGTCAGTGTTTGATCTTCTGTTAGCATAAAGCCAATAACCATATCGATATGGATATAGTCCTCTTAAGTCCTTGAATTTTATTATAGTAAATTTTACCAAAAATAGTTTTATCTTACAGGGAATTATACCCTTACACTT
>DLXW01000284.1:3328-17844 GCA_003448685.1 Cyanothece sp. UBA12306 | reverse complement strand
CGGTCCATATCCGGTGTAGGCGCAAGAGCATTGAGAGGAGCCTTCCTTAGTACGAGAGGACCGGGAAGGACGCACCTCTGGTGTACCTGTTATCGTGCCAACGGTAGACGCAGGGTAGCCAAGTGCGGAGCGGATAACCGCTGAAAGCATCTAAGTGGGAAGCCCACCTCAAGATGAGTGCTCTCACAGGGTTAACCTGGTAAGGTCACGGGAAGACCACCCGTTAATAGGTGTTAGGTGGAATGCCAGCAATGGTTGAAGCCGAGGCATACTAACAGACCGAGGGCTTGACCTCTTTTTTTCTCTGACTTTTTCTTTCTCTTTCTTTGCAGTCTTGAGGGTGTTTTCCCTCTTACCAATCATTTCCTGGTGTCTCTAGCATCGTGGTCCCACTCCGACCCATCCCGAACTCGGCAGTGAAACGCGATAGCGGCAACGATACTTGTGGGGTAGCCTGCTGGGACAATAGCTCGATGCCAGGATTCATTCTTCTACTACAAAAAAACTCTTTCCTTGTGAGGGAAGGAGTTTTTTTGAATCATATACACTCCTTTTTATTGACTAACGATGAGTTAAAACCCCTAAAGCAATTAAAATAATGCCTGTCAACTTACCTTGTTGAATCTTTTCTTTTAAAAGAAATTTAGCACCTAACATACTCATTACATAAGTTAAAGCAGTAGCAGGACGAACAAAACTTATATCTGCCCAACTTAAAACAGAAACAAAACAAAAGAAAGAAAGTGCTTGACAAGTAATACCGCTAATAATAATGGGATTAGTAATAATTTTAATAACTAATTTTACCATTGATTTTAAGGGTAGGTTTTCAATTTTACCAATTTGTTTCATTCCCAATGCTAAGAGAACATCACCGGCAGAATCTGATAAGGAAATAGCGAAAACTACTAACCAAGTTTTAGAAATAGCTAAATTGAAAGGAAGTAAAAATAAAGGGAAGTTTTGGACTTGAATCTTAGTTTTTTTAGGGTGCTGAACCTGAGCCGTTTTGCTATCACTTAATCCTACAAACAAAACACCAAAAGCTATCAGTAGGGTGCTTGCCCATCGGTAAAAAGAAATACTTTCTCCTAAGAATAGCCAAGCAAATATACCGTTGAGAACATAACTAGAAGCATGAATAGGTAAAACATAACTCAGATCTAAATCAGAAATTGCTGTTAAATAAAGACTCAAAGAAATAATTAAGACAGTAATTCCTAGGATAATCCAAATATTGGTTAAAATATAAGTAATTAAATGGGGTAAAATCCAAGGATTAGATAGGTCAAAAAAACCAAAATCCTTCATCCCTCGACTAAGTAATATATCACCAAAAACTTGGGTTATTGCTAGAGAAGCTAGTAGAACGAAAACTTTCACCGTGATTAATTATTCCTAATTATGGGCTAGATGTATTTCAAAAATAGATGACTGATACAAGGGTTGATAGGGTTCCTCAAAAATTAAAGAATCATTTGCTATCGGAATAACTGCTGTTCCCCCTCAAGCAAATCATCAGAATTATTCGGTGGTAATTAAACGTCAAAGGTAACACCCTCAATAAACTAATTAATTCTACTATAGATCTTAAGTTTGGCTCAAAATTGAAGAGGAATCTGAATCTCACTCCGTTTGATGGCGTCAGGAGTATAGGGGCCATCATAAAAAAAACGACGAGGTTGTCCTACTACTTGATATTGAGGATGATCTGTCAGCCAATCTTTGAGACGTTGTAGACTCTCTTGATAGCTTTGATAACTATATTTTCCTTGGAGTCCTATACTAACAACAGTCATCGGGGGGACATCTTGCACCTCAATATTTTGGGCAACTTCCGAGGGATAAATTGCGGAGTTACGGTAGAGGAAAGATACTTGTGCTTCTCCTAACTGATTTAAGCTGTCATTTTGGTCTAAGGTACTGCTAGGATAGCGCGTTTCTACCGGAGCAGTCATAGAGATTTCGTTAGAACTGATATGCTGATAGAGGGGATAAAAAGCCTGATTCGCTGCTTGGGATAATTCCCCCTGATAGCGATAGGTAGCACGACGATAACCTGGATATTGCTTAACTTCGATTTTACCTGGGGGCGTAGGACTAGGAAAGCCTTCGGGTAAAGGCGCACTGCTTGCTTGGTAGACACCCAAAGCTAGGGCAGTAATCGCTACTATCCCCACTAATAGAAAAATATGTTGTAGTTTCATTTTTGATCAGCTTAACAACCAGGTTTCCAATTTTCTTTCATGCAATTTTGGACTTTGCCGTAATCATGATCGAGAGACACTTGGACACTTTGAGGCAACTGATCCTTTTTAGTCATAGCTTTCTCAAAGTAAGTAAAAGCTTCTTGTCCTTTTTCTGTGCTTTTGTTTTTGATCCCAATATTCAGGAGTATTTGACCCTTAAGATACTGAACTTCAGGATTTTCAGGAGTTTTAGCTAAAGCTTGATCAATATATTGTAATGCCTGATCATACTGTTTTAGATCTCGATGGGCAGTAGCTATAGCCCGATCTACCATATAGTCAGGACTGGCATATTTTTCAAAACGAGTTATGGCATCTTCAGGACTCGAAAAAGGTAAATTAACCGCTAAAATCAGGTCTAAATTTCCCTTAAGTAGATTTAGTTCGGGATCATTGGGAGATTCTTCTTCAGCTTTATCAAGTGCTTCAAATACCTTAGACAATTTATTGATAGCCCCCACTGGTCCTGTGGTTTTAAAAGTATAAGCGCCTTGAAGAAAATGGCCTACAGCTACGTAAAGATTGCCTCGTAAGGAATCTTGGGTAATCAATTGTTGGGCTGACTGAAGGGTTTTATCAGCATAGGTTTTCATCGTTTCTAAGTCCCCATCAGCATAGGCTAAGGAAGCTCGCATTGCGTGGGCTAAGGGTTCGTTAGATTCTAGTTTAACGGCTTCTTCGAGATAAATCTGGGCTTGTTTGTAGTTTCCATCGCGGAAAATTGCTACAAAAGCTGCTTCTGTTTTGTCGCCGATATTATGAGGGTTTTGGGAACGGAAGGGATCACCAGCAAAGGATGGAGTTCCCCATAAATTCAAGGCAATTGCACTAGCAATTGACAAAGACAGAGGAATCCTTTGAATACTAATCAATTGCTTTATCATAGCTTTCTCCTGACAACACACAGTTAAATAATGCAAGGGTAAGTAAGGAATATTAATCTTGATGCTAACAAAAATCTGTCAAAATGAAAGGAGATTTTCTTATATAGTCCCTGTGAATGCTCTATCTCAAAAATGTAGTTTATCATCCCCCTGCTAGTTTGACACCTATTTTACAGGAGGTTAACCTAGAATTAGCTGCTCAAGAATTAGGACTGATTATTGGGCCAAGTGGTTCAGGAAAAACCACCCTGTTAGAGATTTTGGCGGGGTTAGCTGAAGCCACAAAAGGAGAAGTTTTTTGGAGAGATCAGTCTTTGACTTCTCTAGATTTACAGCAATTGGGGGGGTTAGTTTTTCAGTTTCCTGAACGGCATTTTTGCGGGAGTAATATCTTAGAAGAATTACGCTTAGGCCATCCTGAAATTAATAGTGATCGCATTATGAAAGCTTTGCAAGAAGTGGGGTTAGCCAAAATACCTCTGAATACTTCTCCCCATGCTCTTAGCGGTGGACAACAACGTAGAATAGCTTTAGCGGTACAATTAATTCGTGAACCTAATTTACTGTTATTAGATGAACCAACAGCGGGGTTAGATTGGTCTATGCGTCTTCAGTTAGCTAAGTTATTAGCTAAGTTAAAAAGTCACTGGACTCTCTTGGTAGTTAGTCATGATCCTGGGGAATTATTAACAATAGCGGATCGGTGTTGGAAAATTAACCAAGGGCAATTAAAATCAGTAAATCCTACCGACGTTGAATTCTCAAAAAACCCATGAATAATCCTGATCCTCTTCTCAATCAACAAGTTCAACGATTATACCAGTTTAATCTGTATGGTCGCTGGTTATTTGTTCTCGCTTGTTGGTTAACTCTTGGTTTATTTTCTCTATGGCATTTACGAGAAGAATTTTTGATTTGGCATGAACATTTTACCTGGGTTGCATTGCGTTATGGATTGGCTTTTAATATAATTCCTGCTTTTAGTTTATTTTTTTGCATTGGGGTAACTGGATCGGTTTTAGTTTGGCAAAGTACCCACATTCTTCGCGGCCTTTCTCCTCGGGAACAATTACGTTTAAAAAATCAGGTACTTAATATTCAAAAATCAGGGCCGAGTCATCCTTTATGGAAATGGATATCTAAGTAAATTTTGGTATTTTTAAATTGACAATTTTCTAGTAATTATTTTAGATGAAAGTTTTACAAATTGTCCCTTCAATTTCTTTGATTTATGGAGGTCCTAGCCAAATGGTTTTGGGACTTGCAGAAGCTTTAGGTAATCAAAGAATTGATGTTACTATTTTAACTACTAATTCCAATGGAGACGCGGGACAACCTCCTTTAAATGTTCCTTTAGGTGTTTCTATTCAACAGCAAGGTTATCAAATTATTTATTTTGCTTGTTCTCCTTTCCGTCGTTATAAGTTTTCTTTTGATTTATTAAAGTGGCTAAATAAACACGCTTCAGAGTATGATATTGCCCATATTCATGCTTTATTTTCTCCTCTGAGTACGGCTGCTGCTACTGTTGCTCGCTATTGCCAATTACCTTATATTTTAAGACCTCTAGGAACCCTAGATCCGGCTGATTTACAAAAAAAACGTTTTATTAAAAAATTGTATGGTAACTTGTTAGAAAAACCTAATTTAGCAGGTGCTGCGGCAGTTCATTTCACGACTGATCAAGAAGCACAAATTTCTTGGCGTTATGGGGTTAAAACTAATGATTTAGTCATTCCTTTAGGGGTCAATTTACCTAATAGTTTTCCTCCTTTGGGACAAACTAGAAAAAAGTTAGGTATTGCTGAAGAGGTTCCTTTAATCTTATTTATGTCTCGTATTGACCCCAAGAAAGGTTTAAATTTACTTTTAGAATCCCTAGATAAATTAGTTGAAAAAGGACTAGAATTTCGCTTTGTTTTAGCCGGTTCTAATCCTCAAGATCCAGTTTATGAAGAAACAATAAAGCAGCAAATTGCTAATTCTAGCTTTAGCAAAAAAACCATAATTACTGGATTTGTTAAAGGTGAATTAAAGCTAGGTTTACTTCAGGATGCGGATTTATTTGTGTTACCTTCTTATTACGAAAATTTTGGCATTGCTGTTGCTGAAGCTATGTCTGTAGGGACTCCGATCATAATATCTAAAGGAGTTTATATTTGGTCTGATGTTCAAGCAGCATCAGCAGGTTGGGTTACACCAATGGAAATAGAAGGATTAACCAATGCTTTAGAAAATGCAATTATTAATCCAAATGAAAGACAAAAACGGGGGAAAAATGCTAGTAAATTAGCCTTAAAAAAGTATAGTTGGTCAACTATTGCTAAACAAATAATTGAAGCTTATAAATTAAATTTAATGAAACCAAAGGTAAATTAGTTATAATTAACTTGGCTTACATTATAAGTTGATTACCCATTGAATAGGAGTTTTCGTCTTTCCCATCTTCCGTGATAAAATTTCTCTATGATAGAAGTCCAACACTTAAGCAAAATCTACGGTTCAACTGCAGCTATCCAAGATGTGGACTTTTCTGTGGAAAGCGGAGAAATTCTCGGTTTTCTCGGACCCAATGGTGCAGGAAAAACCACGACCATGAGGATTTTATCAGGATACATCCCTGCAACCTCAGGAACCGCTAAAATTGCGGGATATGATGTCCATGAACAGTCGATGGAAGTGAGAAAACGTATTGGTTATCTTCCCGAAAATCCCCCTTTATATCCTGAGATGACGGTAGAGGGGTTTTTAATGTTTGTAGCGAGAATTAAAGGAGTCAAGTCGAATAATCGGGTTTCTCGGGTAAATTGGTCTATAGAACGCTGCCAACTCGAAGATAAGAGAAAAGTCTTGATTCGTAAACTATCTAAAGGGTATAAACAAAGGGTAGGAATTGCTCAAGCTATTGTTCATGATCCTCCTGCTATTATTTTAGATGAACCTACGGTGGGACTTGATCCCAAACAAATTACTGAAGTTCGTTATCTAATTAAGAGTTTAGCTGGGGAACATACAATTATTTTATCAACTCATATTTTGCCAGAAGTGAGTATGACTTGCGATCGCGTAGCAATTATTAATCAGGGTAAAATCGTGGCCACTGATACCCCAGACAAATTGATGTCCCAACTCACTGGAACGGGAGGTTATGAACTCGAAATTAAGGGAGATATTGAACCAATTAAACCTTTATTACGAGAGATTAAAGGAGTGTCAAAAGTTGAGGGTAAATCTATTTCTGAAAAAGAGAATGATGATCTTCATTTGATCCGTGTAACAGCTGAACTAGATTTAGAACCTGGACAAGCAATTGCTACCTTGATTGTTAATCAAGGGTTAGGATTATATGAAATGCGTCGAATTCGTCCCACCTTAGAAGATGTTTTCTTGGATTTAATTACCGAAGAATCACAAATAACTGATCAGTAACTGTTGCTTATTTTTATGATTTTATCTAATTTAATCGCTATTTTTCGCAAAGAATTTCAGAGCTATTTTACTGCACCTTTTTCTTATATTATTGCTGCTGCATTTTGGTTGGTATCAGGTTTCTTTTTTGGGGCAATTCTTGACCAAATGATTGGAGATGTTAGTTTTTTAGAACAAAGTGGACAATTACCCCAGTCTATTGATGTTGCTGGAAGATTTCTTGAAGCTTTTCTAGGTGTAATTATTTCTTTATTATTAGTCCTTTTGCCAGCATTATCTATGGGATTATACTCTGAGGAAAAAAAATTAGGAACTCTGGAATTATTAGCTACTTCTCCTATTACAAATTGGGTGGTTGCTTTAGGTAAGCTTTTGGGGGTAGTGGCTTTTTTTATTGTCTTGATGATTCCAATTTGTATTTGGGAGACTATAACTTTTAGTGCAGCAGATCCCCCAGTTAATCTACAGATTATTTTAGTTGCTCATGCAGCTTTATTACTAATTTCTACTGCTATCTTATCATTAGGAATGTTCATTTCTTCTATTACCTATAGTTCAATTCTTGCTTATATATTAACCTTTATCATGATTCTTTTTCTTTGGATAATTGATTTAATTGCCAATAAGTTGACTGAACCTTTTAGTGCAATTTTATCTAATCTTTCTTTATTTGATCGATACAATGACTTGGTTACAGGAGTGTTTAACCCTAGTAGCTTAGTGTTGTTTGCTAGTTATATTTTTCTGGGAATTTTTCTGACAGCACAATCTATTGAAGCTTTGAGATTTCAAAGATCTTAAATTAGACATAATACATTGGGTATAAAACGGATTTATAATCTTATGAAACTTAAGTTTAATTATCGAATTATTTTAAAATATTTATTTATTCCAGGAATCATTCTAACGGTTGCTGGTTTAGTCGTTGGTTTAACTACAAAAGATTGGTCTATACTTCCCCTAAGTTTAGTTATTGCTGGAGGTATATTATTAGTATCATGGTTATTATTTTTATTAATTACTGGTCGAAGTTTCTGGAATAAAAGATCAACCCAAGCAGGAACTAATGCGTTAGTATCAACTATCTCTTTAATTACTATTTTAGGTATTATTAATTTTATAGCAGTTCGCTATTCAAGTCCTATTGATTTGACAGAAAACCAACTTTTTACACTATCTCCCCAAACTCAAGAAATTGTTAAAAATCTTAAAAATCCCTTAAAAGTATGGATCTTTATTAAAGATACTAATCCAATAGATAAAAAATTACTAGAAAATTATCGTCGTTACAATCAAAATTTTGAGTTTGAGTTTGTTGATCCTGATACTAATCTAGGATTAACCAAGAAGTTTAATGTAGAATCTCTGGGGGATGTTTATTTGGAGTATGGAGATAAAAGACAATTAGCACAAACTTTAATTGCTTTCAATACTCCCCAACCTTTATCGGAAATTCAACTGACTAATGCAATTGAAAAAATTCAGCGTGATTATACTCCTACTATTTATTTTCTTCAAGGACATGGAGAATATTCTTTAGAAAAATCTCAGCAAGAAACTGAAGGAAGTATTTCTACTGCTATTAGCAATCTAGAGAATAAAGGATACAAAGTTGAACCTCTAAATTTAGTAGAAACTGGTATTCCTGATGATGCTGATACCATAATTATTGCAGGACCCAAACGTAAATTATTTGACCAAGAAGTTAAAGAATTAAAAACCTATTCTAATCAAGGAGGAAATTTATTAGTATTACTTAACCCTAATACTGAGACAGGATTAGAAACTATATTAGAAGAATGGGGAGTGAAACTAGATAACCGCATTGTTATTGATGGTTCTAGTAGTTTAGGTCCTGCTATTCCTTTAATCAATAGCTATGGAAGTCATCCTATCACCAAAGAATTTAGTAATGGAATGTCTTTCTATCCTTTATCTCGTCCTATTGATACGGTAAAAGTTGACAATGTAGAAGCAACGTCTCTTTTAGTAGCGAACGATCAAATGTGGGCCGAAAATGATTTAGAATCAGAAGAGTTAACTTTTGATCCAACTCAGGATATAGCTGGGCCTTTTGACTTAGGAGTCGCTTTAGTTCGTCAGATTAACCCACAAGAAGAAAATCAAAATCAATCTTCTCAAAGTTCCTCTAATACAGAAGAAAAAAAGACAGAAAATCCTACTAATTCTCCTTTACCAGATGATAAAAAAGACAATAAACAATCAGATGCTGTTAATCAAAAAACAACAAAACTAGAAACAAATAAAAATACTGAATCTCGAATAGTTGTTGTTGGTAATTCAACTTTTATTACAGATACTTTATTTAACCAACAATTAAACGGTGATGTATTTCTAAATTCAGTTCAATGGTTAGCAAATCAAGATGATCAACCTTTATCTATTCGTCCTAAAGAAGCGAAAAATCGACGGATTAATCTTACCCCTTTACAAGGTGGAATATTAACTTGGTTGACTTTAGTAATTTTTCCTTTATTAGGTTTAGCTGCTGCTAGCGTGACTTGGTGGAGAAGACGATAATTTATTAATAAATATATATGTAAATAAAAATTATGAAATTACAAAATACAACTTGGAGTTTATTAATTACAGCTATATTATTATGTGCTGGAGTATATTTATATGAAGTAAATTCTCAAGAAAAACAGGAAAAACTTGAAGCACAACAACAGAGCTTTTTTGATTTTTCAGCAGAAAATATTCAGAAATTAACTATTAAAACTCAGGAAAAAACCTTAGAGTTTGAACGAAATAAAGATAAGAAAAAACCTTGGAAAATGACTCAACCTAAACAGCAGATAGCTAATGATGCTGTAGTTTCATTTTTAATTAATTTATTGGTAACAGCAGAAAGCGATCGCAATTTTACCATTCCTGCTAATCAAAAAAAAGATTATGGATTTGATCCCCCTTCAGCAACATTTAAAATTGAGTTAGACAATTATACTTATCATCAGCTTATTGTAGGAAAGTCAGACTTCAAAAATGAGTTTTTATATGCTATGATAGACCCCAAAAATAAAGAAGAATCAGAAATAGAAATTAGCTTAGTTTCTCAAGATTTTCAAACAACATTAGATAAAAAAGTAGACGAATGGTTAGAAATAGATAGCCAAGATAAACCATCAGAAAAAACAGAAGATTCTCAACAAGATTCCGTAGAATAGTTAATCTATTCATTGGATTGAAGATTTATTTAACCAATAATACCACTGATATAAGCTTCAGTTTGTTTATGAGTTGGTTGAGCAAAAATTTGCTTAGTTTCGTCAAATTCAATTAATTCTCCTAAATACATAAAAGCAGTGTAATCAGAAAAACGTGCTGCTTGTTGCATACTATGGGTAACAATTAAAATTGTCACCTGATTTTTTAATTCAGTAATCAAATCTTCGATACTAGCAGTAGCAATAGGATCTAAAGCAGAGGTTGGTTCATCAAAAAGAATAATTTCTGGATTAGTTACTAAGGCGCGAGCAATACATAGACGTTGCTGTTGACCACCAGATAGATTATAGGCTGATTGATTTAAGCGTCCTTTTACTTCATCCCATAAAGCTGCTGCTTTTAGCGCATCTTCAACTTTAGCATCAATTAGACTGCGTTTTTTATCCCCTCTAACCCGCAATCCATAAGCAACATTTTCATAAATAGACTTAGGAAAAGGATTCGGTTTTTGGAAAACCATGCCAATACGCATTCGTACTTCAATTGGGTCAACCTTACGCTCTAAAATATTGACCGAATCTATCACAATTTCCCCTTCGTAGCGATTACCTGAATAGAGATCGTGCATTCGGTTAAAACAACGAAGTAAAGTTGTTTTACCACATCCAGAAGGTCCAATTAATGCTGTTACCTTGTTAGCGTATACAGGAAAATTATTCTGTTTTAGAGCATGAAAAGAGCCGTAGTAAAAATTGAGATTATTTACTTTGGCTTTAGCTTGTAAATCAGTAAAATCAGATTCTTGATTAGTTGTATGTTCTACCATTTGAGACCTTTACGAAAACGATAACGTAGATAAATTGCCAGTCCATTCATGGCCAGCGTCAGGAAAATTAAAACTGTTCCAGCGGCCGCTGCGTTAGCCTGAAAATCACGTTCAGGACGGGAAACCCAAGCAAACATTTGAATCGGCATTACCGTAAAAGGGGCTTGCAGCCAAGCAAAAGAAATAAAAGGGAATTGCTCAATAAAAGGAGAATCAGGCAAAAAAGCAATAAAAGTTAAGGCTCCAATGGTGATCACTGGTGCTGTTTCCCCGATCGCTCGAGATAAGGCAATAATGACCCCTGTGAGGATGCTACCAGCCGAGTAACGTAAGATATGATCCCAGACCATTTGCCACTTACTCGCACCAACGGCATAAGCAGCCTCCCGCAAGCTATTAGGAATTGCCCGCAGTGCTTCACGAGTCGTTACAATAACCACAGGAAGAATTAGCAAAGCGAGGGTTAAACCTGCGGTTAAAACACTCTGACCTAGCTGAAATTGATAGACAAATAATCCTAAAGCTAATAGTCCGTAAATAATTGAAGGAATTCCCGCTAGATTATTAACATTAATTTCGATCATGGCAAATAGGAAATTTTTTTTGCCATATTCCTCTAAATAAATACCTGAAGCCACACCAATAGGAACAGCAACGCCAACAGTTACCAACATAATCAATGCCGTTCCCACCCAAGCAGAAAATATACCTGCTTGTTCAGCCTTGCGACTAGGAAAGGAAGTAAAAAATTGAGGAGTTAAACGAGATGAACCCTCAATAAACATTTGTATAATCAATGCCATCAACAAGAAAATAGCGACAAAAATAATTAACAAACCAATAACAATAAAAATAGCATCAATGAGTTTACGACGAGAGATATCTGCACGAATTGTGGTTAAATTATCTTGCAACATGTAAGTAGTGGTTTAATAGGGTTTGAACAATTTATTATACTAATAAATTTCTCGAAATCTCCTGGATAAAAAGTAGCCAATAATATTTAAAACTAAAGTCATCAAAACCAGAGTCAATCCAGCAGCAAAAATCGTTTGATATTCAACTGTGCCGTGGGGCAGATCTCCGAGACTTACTTGAACAATATAAGCAGTAATAGTAGCACCTTGACTAAGAGGATTCCAAGTTAAATTAGGTTGTAATCCTGCTGCAACTGCCACAATCATTGTTTCACCGATGGCGCGGGAAGCACCTAGAATATAAGCCGCACTAATTCCAGAAATAGCACTAGGAAAAACCACTTTAATTGCCGTCTGTAAGCGAGTTGCTCCCATAGAATAAGAGCCTTCTTTCAGGCTTAAAGGTACAGCGGCCATAGCATCTTCACTGATAGAACTAATCATAGGAATAATCATTAATCCCATTACTAAGCCAGCACTTAGCATATTAAATGTTGGTAAATTTGGCAAGAATTGCTGTAAAAAAGGTGTTAAAACTAATAAAGCCAAATAACCATAAACAACCGTAGGAATTGCTGTCAATAATTCTAAGATGGGTTTAACAATCTCCCTTAGTTTTGAGTTGGCAAATTCACTTAAATAAATAGCTATAATTGTTCCTAAGGGAATTGCTACAAACAGGGCAACTGCTGAAGTAACTAAGGTTCCCGAAAGGAGATTGATAATTCCGTAATTTTTCTCCAAAAATAGTGGAGTCCATTCTTTGTCAGTAATAAATCTTAGTAAGGAGACTTCACTAAAAAAATAGATAGATTCTGAAACTAAAATGTAGAGAATCCCGAAGGTTGTTGCTACTGAAGAACAAGCAGCAATCAGTAGAATAAATTCAATTAATTTCTCTCGTAGATGACGTAATAATTTAGGGGAAAATACGTTATCTGTAGATGTTTTGAATCGTACCATTTAATGATCAGCAAACTAGCTATTTTTTGAAAATAATACTAAGCTAAAACGTAATTTAATTGCGTTTTAGCCTAGTGGTAATTACCAATTGAAATTGATAATTGTTGGCATAAGTTTATGTGCAAGTATTCGATTACTTGGCAGCGTTCATGAAATTCCGTTTTGAAGCTTGATAATCTGTGCGAGGCACTGATTTTACAGCTTTGACGAGTCTATTGGCATTATCAAGATAATAATTCACAAACTCTTTTACTGCTGGGTTGCTTTTGGCCGCATTCACATTGACGTAGATGAAAATAGGACGAGATAAAGGTTTGTAGCTACCATCACGAACGGTTTTTTCTGAAGGTTGTACTCCATTGATGGCAACTGCTTTAAGTTTGTCCTTATTTTCTTGATAATAAGTATAACCAAAGTAGGCAGTAGCACTGCGGTTACTAGCAACTCCTTGCACCAGAACGTTATCATCTTCACTAGGGGTAAAGTCAGTACGACTGGCACCAGATTTTCCATTGATTGCCTTAGTAAAGTAATCAAAAGTACCTGAATCTGCACCTGGTCCATAAAGAACTAAAGGAGCATTAGGCCAGCTAGAATTGACCTGATTCCATTTGGTCATTTTTCCTTTAGCACCAGGCTCCCACATTTTCTTAAGTTGAGCAGTAGTCATGCTAGTGACGGGGTTAGATTTATGAACAACCACGGTGATAGCATCATAGGCCACTGGAATAGCGACGAATTTTACTCCAGCAGCAGCACACATTGCTTTTTCTTTGTCCTTGATAGGACGAGAAGCATTAGAGATATCAGTCCGAACGGCAGGATTTTTGGAACAGAACTTTTTAAAACCACCGCCAGTACCTGAAACGCCTACAGTTACTCGTACTGAACCTCGTTTTTTATTCTGGAATTCTTCGGCTACAGCTTCAGTAATGGGATAGACGGTACTTGAACCATCAATCTTCACGGTTGCTCGACTTTGAGAATAAACCGAGGGAACAACTACAGAAGCTGCAACTCCTGTAGTAACTAAGGCTGATAATAACAGCACGTGCTTTTTCTGAAAATTAATTTGGGAAAACATCAGACTTTTTTGATTGAGATTTAATTTTATTGATTAACCAGTTCAATTATTCCAATAAATTTGTAAAAAATGGTTAAATTTGAGTAAAATTAAAATTAAGTCCAGATTATTTTAGAATTAGGCTCAACCTAATTGAAAATTATCAGCTTATAGGAAAATGTAGTAAAAATCTATAAAAATAACATCCATCTAGTAATGGAGGTGAATCAAACAGTAACAGCTAATTTATTTAGAGGTTTCGTTAGGCTCACTATTGTTTAACCCAACTTATTCTACCAATAAAGATTTAAACCCATGAATATTATTGACTATAAAAACGATTTTTATGCTTGGACACAACAACAAGCACAATTATTAAGAAGTCAGCAATTTAACCAAATAGATTGGAATCATATTGCCGAAGAAATAGAAGACATGGGACGCTCTGAAAAAAGGCAATTAGACAGCAGATTAGAAGTGTTGATTATGCACTTATTAAAATGGCAATTCCAGCCGAACCTACGCTCCCGAAGTGGGCAATTAACGATTAAAGAGCAACGACTTCGCTTAGAGAAACTATTAAAAGAAAACCCTAGTCTTAAATCTTATCTGGAAGAGGCAAAGGAAAAAATCTACCCCTTAGCAGTTATTATTGCAGAACAAGAAACAGGTTTATCTGTCTTTCCTGCAACTTGTATCTATAATTTAAAACAAATATTTTCTTCTGAATTTTTGCCCGAAGATTAATAAATTGTACTCTACAATAAAATCTAGTAATGTATCGAAATGTTACAAATTAAGTTAAAACTTTAGAAAAAAACCTCTTTCAGATAGCAGGTCAGCAGCACACTGTAAAAAAGGCCAACAAAATCACCCCAGTCCATAGGGGTATAGGAGGAAATTATGGGTATCGCCACGATTAACCCAGCAACAGGAGTAACCCTACAAACTTTTGAACCGTTAACATCAGCCGAAATTGAAGCTAAACTAGCCCTA
>DLXW01000284.1:0-3116 GCA_003448685.1 Cyanothece sp. UBA12306 | reverse complement strand
GCTAAACTAGCCCTAGCTGATGCGACCTTTAAAGAATATCGCAAAACCACCATGGCGCAACGTAGCCAGTGGTTGAACAACGCAGCAGACATTTTAGAAAAAGACTATCAGAAATTTGGCGAATTAATGACCATCGAAATGGGAAAACCCATTAAAGGTGCCATCGCAGAAGCCAAAAAATGCGCCCTCGTTTGCCGTTACTATGCCGATAATGCGCCCGAATTTCTCAAAGATGTACCAGTGGCCACCGATGCCAGCAACAGCTTTATCCGCCATCAACCATTGGGCATAATTTTAGCAGTCATGCCATGGAATTTTCCCTTCTGGCAAGTTTTCCGCTTTGCAGCCCCCGCTTTAATGGCCGGAAACATTGGCCTGCTCAAACACGCCTCTAACGTTCCCCAATGCGCCCTAGCTATTGAAGTCATCCTCAAAGCCGCCGGATTTCCCGAAGGGGCTTTTCAAACCCTGCTGATTACAGCCAATCAGGTAGAATCAGTTATTAGTGACGATCGCGTTAAAGCCGGAACCCTCACCGGAAGTGAATTGGCGGGGGCTAGTTTTGCCTCAGCGGCTGGAAAACAAATCAAAAAAACTGTGCTGGAATTAGGGGGAAGTGACCCCTTCATTGTCCTAGAAAGTGCTGACCTAGAAGCGGCCACTAATACTGCGGTTACTGCCCGTATGCTCAATAATGGACAGTCTTGTATTGCCGCCAAACGATTTATCTTGCTAGACTCCATCGCCGATCGCTTTGAACAATTATTGACAGAAAAATTTCAAACCCTCAAAGTGGGTGATCCTATGTCAGAGGATACGGATATTGGACCATTAGCGACCCCATCGATCCTTCAAGATATTGAACAACAAGTTCAAGAAACGGTAACAAAAGGAGCTAAAATTGTGATCGGAGGCCAAACCTACGGCGATCGCCCTGGTAACTTTTATCCGCCTACCATTTTGAAAGATATTCCCGTTGATTCGCCTGGTTATAGTGATGAGTTCTTTGGTCCGGTGGCTTTACTCTTTCGAGTTAAAGATATCGACGAAGCTATCGAATTAGCTAACAGTACCATCTTTGGTTTAGGGGCTAGTGGTTGGACTAATGATGCCATAGAACAACAACGGTTAATCGAAGAAATTGAGGCAGGATGTGTATTTATTAATGGAATGGTCAAATCTGATCCTCGGTTACCTTTTGGGGGCATCAAGCGCTCAGGTTACGGCAGGGAATTGAGTATCCAAGGAATTCAGGAATTTGTTAATGTTAAAACGGTTTGGATTAAGTGATCATTGTGATCACAGTGAGCAGTTTATCTCAACAGGCTTTAGCTACATTAGACAGACAATCTAATGTTAAATCAAGCTAAAACAAGTAACCGATAACTGAATAATTAATGATTAATTGTATGACTATGGAGCAAGTCTAGGGATAAAAAGTATGGGGGAACTAACAACAGCCGAACTATTGGTTCAATGCTTAGAAAATGAAGGCGTGGAGTACATTTTCGGACTTCCTGGAGAAGAAAATCTCCACGTTCTTGAAGCCTTAAAGCATTCTTCGATTAAATTTATCACCACCCGTCATGAACAAGGTGCAGCCATTATGGCCGATGTTTACGGACGACTGACGGGGAAAGCGGGGGTTTGTTTATCTACTCTTGGACCTGGGGCTACTAATTTGATGACAGGGGTCGCCGATGCTAACCTCGACGGGGCCCCTTTAGTGGCTATTACAGGCCAAGTGGGAACCGATCGGATGCACATTGAATCCCATCAATACCTGGATTTGGTCGCGATGTTTGCCCCTGTGACCAAATGGAATAAGCAAATTGTCCGCCCCAGTATTACTCCAGAAGTCACTCGTAAAGCCTTTAAAGTCGCCCAAAGCGAAAAACCTGGGGCAGTTCACATCGATTTACCCGAAAATATTGCCGCTATGCCGGTTGAGGGAAAACCTCTCGAGAGGGATAATCAGGAAAAAACCTATGCTTCCTATCGCAGTTTGAATGCAGCGGCCATGGCTATTTCTAAGGCCAAAAATCCCTTGATTTTAGTGGGAAATGGGACAATTAGGGCTAAAGCCAGCGAAGCATTGATCGAATTTGCCACCACTTTGAATATTCCAGTAGCTAATACTTTTATGGGAAAAGGGGCTGTTCCCTATACCCATCCCTTAGCTTTGTGGACTTTGGGTTTACAACAACGGGATATTATTACTTGTGCCTTTGAAGGCTGCGATTTAGTCATTGCCGTGGGGTATGATTTGGTGGAATATTCCCCAAAAAAATGGAATCCTGACGGAAAAACCCCCATCATTCACATTGGGATGGGATCGGCTGAAATTGACAGTAGCTATATTCCTTTAGTGGAAGTAGTGGGGGATATTTCTGATTCTTTGATAGATATCCTCAAACGGGCTGATCGCCAGGGAAAATCAACGGCAGTAGCTTCTGGGTTGCGATCGCAAATTGTACATGATTACGAACGTTATGCCCAAGATGAGGGATTTCCCATCAAACCCCAAAAGATTATTTATGATCTGCGTCAGGTGATGGGACCTGAAGATATTGTAATTTCTGATGTGGGTGCCCATAAAATGTGGATTGCCCGCCATTATCATAGTGATTGTCCCAATACTTGTTTGATTTCTAATGGTTTTGCTGCTATGGGAATTGCCATTCCTGGGGCGATCGCCGCTAAATTGGTTGATCCCAATAAGAAGATAGTGGCGGTAACAGGGGATGGTGGTTTTATGATGAACTGTCAGGAATTAGAAACAGCTTTGCGGGTGGGAACACCTTTTGTGACGCTGATTTTTAATGACAATGGGTATGGATTGATTGAATGGAAACAAATAAATCAATTTGGGGAATCTGCTTTTATTAGATTTAGTAATCCTGACTTTGTTAAATTTGCTGAAAGTATGGGATTAAAAGGCTATCGGGTAGAATCGGCGGCTGATTTAATTCCTACTCTAAAAACAGCTTTAGAACAAGATGTACCAGCTGTAATTGACTGTCCGGTTGATTATGGCGAAAATATCCGTTTCTCTCAAAAGTCTGGGGATCTCAGTTGTCAGATTTGGGAATAAAAGCTCACGGGGTGACAACAAG
>DLXW01000327.1 GCA_003448685.1 Cyanothece sp. UBA12306 | reverse complement strand
GAAGTGCGGAATGTGGGTTAATAGTGAATTTGAAGTCCCATCAATCAAAGAAGATTGGGGAGGAGATGGTAGGGGACGGATGAATTTATCGGGGAGAAGTACCGCAATTTCTCCAGACTATATCCCTCGTCAATACCAGTTTTTTGACTCTAATACTGTACCAGAAATATTAGATTGGCGTATCCAGGGAATGCCAGAAACTGTCCCCTTAGCAACCAGACGATTACTATCTTGGCATGATTGTGGTGCATCCACTTCAAGGGTAAGTTTACCATCTCAATTTATAGCACCTCCAGGAATATTTACGGCTGATTTAGAGATTTTCGTCCTTAGTGGCGTAATTCAACTGGGAGAATGGCAATTAGATAAACATGGTTACTCTTTTATTCCCGCAGGAGTTAGGGTTGGTAACTGGAAGGTTTTAAGCAATGAACCAGTAGAAATTCTTTGGATGGAAAATGGCACAGTTCCTTTTAAATATATTGCCTCATCAACTGATCATCCTGATGCTAGAATGAATGAGTTTATTCCAGCATTAGATAGCAAACTTTTACCTTGGGGAACCACACAAACAACTCAATTTGAAGTAGCTAAAAAGAAATTTTTGAGAAGAGATAATAATGGGGGAGGTGTTTGGTTGTTAGCTATTTTACCTCATTATGATGGACTTTATCCGATGATTCAATGCTACAACGAAGAAGGATATTGTTTAACGGGTTACTGTGATATAGGAGATTATCGATTCGTTAAAGACTGGATTGGTTATGTTCCTAGTTTTACAACGTCTATGCGACATATTACTGATGATGGTTGCTTATTCTTGATAAGAATTGATCGGGATCTCTCGAAACCTGGGACTGTTTTATCCTATGTGGATCGTTCATAATTTAACAAGCAAGAAATTCTTTGCTGTTCTAATTGTCGAGAAAATGGATGATTTTTTAGATTTCAACGCGATCAATAATTGCACTATATTAGGTTACTTTTTCCTTTGATTATTATCTAAAAAATCAATAATAAATTTAGATATATCTTCCTCCATCTGATTAAACATCCAGAGTGTTCCTCCTTCAATTTTAACAGTTTTACTGTGGGGAATCGCTTCTGATAACCAAGCTTGATTTTCAATTTTTACTAAGCCATATTTATCCAACGGTTCTAATGCTTTAGTTCCATTACAAACCAGAGTAGGACATTGAATTAATTTAAACTTTTCTGGTGCATAAATACAATATTTACCTACGGCAACCCCTGCATAAATACTTCGTCCAAAGGCTTTTAAATCATCTAAAACACAACGATGATTTAATTCCCCTTGACCAACATAATTAACCCGCGCTAACCATCTTTCCATCAGGTGTGAACCATCTTCTTTGATAGTAAATCCTTGACTATATCTTTGGGTAATAATTTTTGCTTCTTTAGCATCAAAACCATGGACATTACAAAGAACCAGTTTATTGACGCGATCGCTATAAGATACAGCCACTTCTCCGGCGATATAACCCCCAGTTAAACTTCCCAAAATATTAGATTGTTCAATTCCTAATTCATCTAACAATAAAATGACGGTTTTAGCATAGTCTGCTACTGAATATTCCCTAGGGGGTTTATCCGAGTCCCCTAACCCCATTAAATCCATGGCTATCACACGATATTTAGAAGCTAAAATTGCCATTAATTCCTTGAATTCATCGCTACTGCGAGGAACCATGTGGAGTAAAACCAGTGGTTCTCCTTCCCCTCCTATTCGATAAAAAATTTGCCCATCTTCTGTATCTAAAAAGGCTTTTTTAATGCTTTGATTCATCTTCTTCTTAAATTCGTTAAGGTTAGGATTTCATCACATTTATGGTAATCAAATTCTCGTGATGATTGTTGTTTTAGTTAAAATAAATAACATTAATCTTTGAAGTTGGATCAATAATCTAGCCAGTGAGGCCAACTAAAAGTCAATGCCATTGTTTCAAACTTAAATGGCATTAATATAACTAATCTAGCTTAGAATGACAAGAAAGAGGACAGATTCTTAGACCCAAATGTATGTCAGGCAACCACTAGCGTGTTAAAAAAATACCCAGAAATTAGCTTAAAACTATCAAAGATTACTGCTATCATCACCCCCATAGGTTTAGCTGTGGTAGTGGGTTTCTTGTTCGACTGGTTGAACTTTCCTGTTGGTTGGTTACTCGGTCCGATGATCGCTGGAATTATCTATGCAATTATTAAAAATAAACCCCAACCTTTGCCACCGTCAATTATTATGGTTGGTAAGGCAATTATTGGTATTGCTACAGCCTTTCGTTTTTCCCCAGAAACCATAAGTGTGGTCGCTACTTATGCTATTCCTGTCGTGGTATCTATTGCGCTCACTGCTGCATTAAGTATATTAAAAGGCTATTTATTATCACTTTGGTCTGGAATTAGTCGCTCTACCGGCTTTCTGGCATCCATTCCAGGTACTGCTTCTGCTATCGTTGCTATGAGTGAGGAATTAGGCGCTGATCCTATTACAGTTGCTATTTTACAATATTTAAGGTTGTTATTAGTTGTATTTATTGTACCTACTGCGACTATCTTCTTTTTTCCTACTATTGATCAGACTCAAAACCCATCCTTTTTATTACCATCATCAGACACAACTATCTCAATTTTTTGGAATTTATTGTTAATAGCAGGATGTTGTTTTTTAGGAATTTGGGCAGGGAAATTATTGCGGTTGCCTTCCTCTGCTTTTTTAGGTAGCTTTTTGGTTGGGTTAATTGTGCTGTGGGAAATGCCAGATCAATTACAAGTTCCTTTATGGTTATTTGATATTGGACTATTGTTGGTCGGGCTTTTTATTGGAGTTCAATTTGATTGGGAAAATGCTCGTAAATTGTGGAAAGCTGTTTTAATTGAAATAGGGTTAGTCATTTCCTTAATTATTGGTTGCTTTATAGTAGGTTATGAGTTTCACAACTTTACTAATGTGGATTTAATTACCTCTCTATTAAGTTTTACTCCAGGAGGATTAGAAGCGATGATTGCCACAGTAAATGAGTTGGGAGGTGATGCAGGTTTAGTCTTGGCTATTCAATTAACTAGAATGTTAGCAATTATTTTGATTGGTCCTGGTTTAATCACTATTATAGTTAAGCAAATCAAACTAACTAATGTTATTTCAGAATAATATAGTAAACTTAATTAATAGTTTCCCAATAATGGTTTTCTAAATAGCTTGGATCTAGGATTAATCTTAAACCTAAATTTTCGGAAAATCTTCACAGAATTACCCGATGTAAAACTTAAGTAATATTCTATTTTTGGAGATAAAAAATGTCAAAATTTGATTTATTGGTAAAGAATGTACGAGTAGTGAGTCCTCATAACGAATCTGTTGAATTGCTAGACCTAGGGATTAAGGATGGAAAATTTGCTCAGATTTCCCCAAATATTCTTCCAGAAGAGGCACAAGAATTATTCGACGCTAAGGAACTTTTAGGCTTCCCTGGAGTAGTAGATGCCCATATGCACATAGGTATTTATCAACCTTTAGATCAAGATGCTGTAACCGAAAGCAAAGCAGCAGCAAGCGGAGGAGTAACAACCACTCTTAATTATATTCGTACCGGTCAATATTATCTCAATAAAGGTGGTTCTTATCAAGGATTTTTCCCCGAAGTTTTAGCATTATCTGAAGGCAATTTTTTTGTTGATTATAGTTATCATGTTGCACCAATAAGTAAGCAACACATAGCAGAAATTCCTTATCTTTTTGAAGAATTTGGAGTTTCCTCCTTTAAAATATTTATGTTTTATGGAGGTTATGGATTACACGGACTTTCGGATCAACAAAACTTATTTTTGATGATTAATAAAGAAGAACGTTATGACATTGCCCATTTTGAATTTATTATGCGAGGTTTAGCTGGATTACAAGAAAAATATCCTGAAGTAAAAGATCATCTTAGTCTCAGTTTACATTGTGAAATCGCCGAAATTCTTAACGCTTATACAAAAATTGTGCAAAGCGATCGCAGTTTAACTGGACTGAAAGCTTATAGTATGGCCCGTCCTCCCCATTCCGAAGGATTAGCTATTTTTATGGCATCTTATTTAGCTAATGAAACTAACTGTTTAAATATTAATTTATTGCACCTCAGTTCTCGCAAAGCAGTAGAAGCAGCTTTGATGATGGAAACAGTTTTTCCTCATATTAACTTTAGGCGAGAAGTTACAGTAGGACATCTGTTATTAGACGTAGATACTCCCACAGGAAAATGGGCCAAAGTCAACCCCCCTATTCGTCCCCGAGAAGATGTAGAATTTCTTTGGGAAGCTGTCTTAAATGGTAAAATTAATTGGATAGTTAGCGATCATGCTTGTTGTTCTACAGAAAAAAAAGCTAGTTTACAAGATCCCGAAAATATTTGGTTAGCAAAATCCGGTTTTGGAGGAACAGAATATCTACTTTCTGGAGTATTTAGTGAAGGTATTAAAAGAGGAATGACTTATCATCAGATGGCTAAATTATTGTGTTGGAACCCTGCACAACGTTTTGGATTAATAAACAAAGGAAATATTGCTGTGGGTTATGATGCAGATTTAGTATTATTAGATCCTAACCAAACCTTTGTGGTTAATGCTACTAATTCCGAATCCCAGCAAGGTTATACTCCTTTTGAAGGTATGGAGTTAACCGGACGGGTTAAAAATACTTTTTTACGGGGTAATCTAATTTACGATCAAGGAAAAGTTATCGGTTCTCCCAGAGGAAGTTATGTAAAAAGAGGATAATTTTTGTTCACCTGTGTACTTTGTCCTGCTTTAGTGATACCTCGGTTAACTCGACAAACCTATACTTTCACCTAAAGGAATCTATTAAATAATGAAGTTGAATATAAGGCTAATTTCAATAGATTCTAGGCTTAATAAAGCAAATATCAACTTAAAAATCTTACAACAACCTTCAAGCCTTTTAGGCTCCTGCTATCTCTGTTCGGCTAATGCTCACAGAAGTTTGTTGCGGAACCTTTGCCTTCCGTTAAGGAACAAACAACCAAAAAAACCGACACAATCTAGAGAAAATAAAGGTTTCAGCGATCCCAAAGTAACAATTTGGGCTTAAAATAATTCAGTGAAACATTTAGCTGATCAGGATTTGAGCGATTGACCAGACAGAAAAATTCTTGAACTCGCTCATTGATATTTCTTCTGTGACTGAATTGTCTCCGAAGAAATCATCTACAAAAACATAAAATAACTCAAACAAGGAGATTATCGAATGAATAAAGGCGAATTAATTGATGCAGTAGCAGACAGAGCCCAGGTTACCAAAAAACAAGCAGAAGCTGTGATTACAGCCACTATCGACTCCATCATGGAAGCGGTATCTGAAGATGAGAAAGTAACCTTGGTCGGTTTTGGTTCTTTTGAAGCGCGCGATCGCAAAGAAAGGGAAGGTCGTAACCCCAAAACCAATGAAAAAATGATAATTCCAGCGACAAAAGTTCCCGCCTTTTCAGCCGGAAAGCTGTTCAAGGAAAAAGTCGCGTCCAAGAAATAGGCGTTAATTAACCCAGTGGAAAGACCTATTCACGGAGGTAACTTAGCTTGGGCAGCAAATCAAGTGGGCTGTCCAGCTTCTTCTATTTTGGATTTTTCAGCTAGTATTAATCCCCTAGG
>DLXW01000225.1:20088-20461 GCA_003448685.1 Cyanothece sp. UBA12306 | reverse complement strand
GGGAGAATTTTTTGAAAATGTAGCCCGTTACCCCCGCTATCTCATCAGTTTTAGTTTAGGGGTTTTCTTTTCTATCTTTGGCTGGACTAAACCTTTATTGAAAAATCCAGTGACAGCTGTTGCTTTGGTGGGCATTGTCTTGGGAATATTTATGTTTACTGTCTTTACTTTAAGGGCAATGTTAGGATTAAACCCTTGAAACCGATAGATAATATTTGGACAGGAGAAGGCCTTGAAAAAATCTATTTCTTTAGTGTTAGCTCTTAGTATTCTAATCTTGGGATGTTCTCAACCAAAATCGAGCAACCCTTCTCCTAATTCCCTGGCGAAAACACCAACAGCGATCGCCCAAACTGAAGCTCAAAAACTTCCG
>DLXW01000225.1:18671-19883 GCA_003448685.1 Cyanothece sp. UBA12306 | reverse complement strand
AACTGAAGCTCAAAAACTTCCGGTGACAGCTAAGACAAAAATTGGCCAACAAGTCATTGAACTAGAAGTCGCCCAAACCCCCGAACAGCAGCAATTAGGATTAATGTATCGTCAATCTCTAGAGGATAATCGAGGAATGTTATTTCCCTTTGATCCTCCCCGTCCTGTTAAATTTTGGATGAAAAACGTTAGTATTCCCCTTGATATGATTTTTTTGTTGGATGGGGAAGTTAAAGCGATCGAGAACAATGTTCCCCCTTGCAACCAAACTCCCTGTCCTACCTATGGCCCTAGTATCGCCATAGATATTGATCAAGTTATTGAATTACGTGGTGGACGTGCTGAAGAACTGGGAATTAAACCAGGAGATCTGCTAAAAATTGAATTTTTGTCCACTCCAGCAGTATCCCCATAAGTTAAGTTGGTGAAAAATGTTACTTTCCGTAAAATTTCGGAAGTTATTGTAACAGAATCGCAATAATCTTGTTAAATAAATATTTATTCTCTCCGTATTAGGTTGAGTTATTTAAAGTTTTACAAATTTCTTAGATTTTTTGAATTATTTTTCATCAGACTGTTTATACTGTTACTCGTAAATGATGCACGTTAGTTTAAAGCGGAAAATGGGTAGTCTAAATTCAGCTTAATGGAGTGTATAACAAACAATAAAAGGTCAAAAAATTATGTCAAGCACCACTTATGCTAGCTTTTTGCGCTTTTTGCAAGAAGAATTAGCTCTTCCACACGACTCAATTGCGATCGCTCAGCGTTCTATGGAACAAACTCAAGGCCCTTTACCCATGTTATTGTGGCAGTATGGTTTGATTACCCTGAAGGAATTAGAAAGGATTTATGACTGGTTAGAAAGCGTCTAAACATTATCAGCATCAATCTAGGAGCTATTCATTGATGATTTACCCTTACAATAGGGACAAAGGAATTCTGAGGGAAGTAAGATCTAAGATAAAAGGAAAAAGACGAAAGTTAAAACTAAGAAATAATTTCTGGTTTGTAATTTACTTAAGAAACTACAAAAGCTACTTTTTCCATCACTCTAATCTTCTGATTAGATATTTACATCTATTACTCAAGAACTTTACAATAAATATTATGGAAACGGGCTCTTAACATAGCCCGTTTTTTTAACGAAAAATCCTGAGAATATTAAACAAAATGTCGAGATAAATTCCCCAATACTACTCGGTTAAGCAA
>DLXW01000225.1:13804-18362 GCA_003448685.1 Cyanothece sp. UBA12306 | reverse complement strand
AATTCTCCCCACACTCCCCACAGTCCTATAAATTTAACTTCTGACTTGGAGACTTCATTCAGCCTGAGCTACGATAGTACGATGACGGGGACTCATGGGAGTAATACGAGGAGATTTGAATCCTGCATCAATTAAATTAGCAGCCACATCTAAGGTAAAATATTCATCCAAATAAGGTTCGGTGCTTTTGAGTAAAGTCATGACATAGGGAGGCATTTTTTTGAAAGCTTCAGCCCGAGGATTCATATCCATCATGGTAAAATAACCTCCAGGACGCAATAAACGGCGGGCTTCTTGAAAGATATTTTGAGCAGCTTTTTGGGGCAATTCATGGAAGAGTAAAAAAGCCGAAACTAAGTCAAAAGAAGCATCAGATAATCCTGTAGATTCTGCTGCACCATGAACCCAATTAATAGCAAGATTTTTTTCTTGAGTACGATATTGAGCAACGGCTAAATGATAGGGAGATAAATCTAATCCTGTTACCTCAGCTTGAGGATAAGTTTCTTGCAGAGAAAAGGTACTCATTCCCACACTACAACCGATATCTAAAATAGTTTGAGGAGGGACAATTACTTGTTGTTTGAGGACTTCATGATAATTTTGACGTAAGCGAGTATCCCCATTAATACCGGCTTCTGGCCAAATATTAGCATGAACAGCATAAGCGGCTGATTCTACTTCTAAAGCAGACTCCCAACTTAAATTTCCTGTTTCATAGGCATGAAAAGAACAGAGATAATATTCAGGATAAATTAAGTTAATATTTTCTATTTTTGCTAATTCTTCTTCCCAATTATGGAGATGTAATTGACGCACATTTTCTCGCCAAGGAACCCCAATTTTTTCCGCCCGATTAATTATCATTTTACGTGCTTGATATTTAGCCAATTTAGCTAGAGGTTTAATAGCTAAAATATTGTTAATTAACTGAGACGCTAAGTTAGATTGAGTCGGTAACGAAGAAGCTGTCATAACAATTGCTGATGTTGAGTAAAAAGACTTACAGATCAGGAGAATGCTATCTATAGTTATGAGTTATGGAAATATAGATGCTCTCCCTTTTTAGCATACAATGTTATGGGGACAACACTAATCTTAAGTTAAGTAAATAGTTATTAAGTTATCAATTTGTTAATAAAAATTCTACAAATTTGCTAATTACTTATCTTGAGCTTGATTTTTTGTAATTGGTTTAGGTAAAGATTGAGATTTTAGCGATAGTTTTCTAGGAAAAGATGGATAATCAAGTTTTGATGAAGTTTTTTTGGTACGGTGTTTTGATAATTTTTTACCTTTGTCTTTACTAAACTTGGAGATTAACTTTTTCCTGGGAGGAATTAATCCTAAATCTGTGGCAGTTTGGATAACTAAAATATTTTTTTCTAGTTGAACTTGTAAATCCCAGAAATGTCCTACTGAATTATTAGGTAATTTTCCTTTGAGTTTAATTTGAAAAAATTTAGATTTTTCTGAGCGCTGTTTCCCAGACTGGCGAATTTTGAAAATAACTGTTTCTCGTTCGCAAGAAACAAAAATAGCTTCTCCACGGATGGAAAAATAACCGTCTTCGATAGGAGGTGTTAATGGTGCTTCAATACTGGTGTTTTTTGTCTGAGAGGAGGAATTTTGAGCTAGGGTTTCCGGTTCCCAAATACCTACAATTTGGAGATGTAAACGATCATTAGATCGTCGTGTACGAGGATAAACTACCCAAAGATGGGACTTTTCTAAATCCACATGGTTTTTAATAACACTCATCATCCGTCCGAGTAAAACAGCTTCAATCAATGATCCTTGAGAAGTCACTAAAACACCACGATTAATATGATCTACCGAAGCTTGATATTGTCCCTCAATTAATCCGATGGCCCGATATTGTCTAGGATGACTAGGAGGAGGAATGGGAACTTGTCTCATCTGGAACTCTTGAACAGGTTGACTCGATAATGTTGATGATACTGGTGATGGTAGATCTAACTGATTGAATAATTGCTATGAATGATTCCCAGGGAAATTCATTTGAATAACTTTCATAAAATAGGTTAACCTTCTTTAGAGAAGGTTGGACTTACTTTCAATGATAAATTATCTTTGAATAGTATTATTGTATTTGATGGACAATAATACTTTTAACTTATTGTACTCAAAAATGGGTATCGAACAAAAGGGTAAACTCTAATTATCTCTATAATCTTAACTAATTAAAGTTAACAAAGAACTTATGAAAACCCCTCAAAACAAGCGAAGTCGCTGGATATATGGTGTCTTAATCTTGATGCTATTGGCTTTAATTTCTTTTTCCATGCTGCCCTTAGTTAGTAGTATTGTACAAGCTCGTCAGCCTCAAAATGGCAAAAGTTCTGCTTTATCAGAACAAGAGGCTAAATTAGAAAATGAAGCCCTCGGATATCAACTGGTATTAGAAAGGGAACCCGACAATCAAAACGCTCTCAGTGGTTTATTAGAGGCTAAACTCAGGCTAGGAGATCTACCAGGGGCGATCGCTCCTCTCGAAAGATTGGCTCAACTGAATCCCCAACAACCCGATTATAGTATTTTATTAGCTCAAGCTAAACAACAATTAAAAGATTATGAGGGTTCTGCTGCTGCTTATCGGTCAATTATAGCTTCTAATCCTGGGGAAATTCGCGCTTTAAAGGGGTTAGTTGATTTATTGCTGCTGCAAAGTCGTGGGCAAGATGCTATCAATTTGGTACAAAATACTTTAACAGAAGCTTCAGAAAAACAGTCCCAGGGTTCTCCTGAAAGCAATACTTTTGATTTAACTTCTCTGCAATTACTTTTAGGAGAAATTTATAGCAGTCAGAATCGTTATGATGAGGCGATCACAGTTTATGATCAGGCGATCAAGACCGATACTGATGATTTTCGTCCTGTTTTAGCCAAGGGAATTGTTTTACGAGAACAAGGGAAAGAAGAAGCAGCACAAACTTTATTTAAGGATGCTATTTTGCTGGCTCCTGTTCAGTATAAAGAACAACTCAAAGACATTGCCTTGAAAAATCAGAAGCCTTCTGTTACCGATAATAATTAATAATTGGTTACACCTTTAAACTTTTGTAACAAATGAGCAAATATTTTAGATTGGAGATTATCGAATTATATTCTCATCATAGAGATACATTTACCTTGCCAATTAAACATGATATCAAGATTAGTCAGAAATATTGTAATCAGACTTAAATTTTTCAATCATCTCTTTGAGGGCTTCTAAAGAATCTTTGCTAATCAAATGTGCTTTAAATTCTTCATCTTCACCTAATAATTGAACATACCTAGATCGAAGGTATGGAACATAATCGCTGTTTCTGGCTATATAAACTTCAAAAAAAGCTAACATCGTAGCATTGGTATAATCATCTAATAATTCGGAACTAGGTAAAGTTAAATCATCAACCGTATCAATTAAATCACCTAAGCCTCCATCGACTTTAGAAAAGTCCGCATGGGCTTGTCCTTCTTGTAATAAAAGATAATTATTTTCTGTAGTCAACCAAGGAAAAGAGCGGACTTGTTCAAATACAAAAGGAGTGGCGGGATCATAGCTTCCAGCACCAATAAAAGTCGGTATTTTTATCTTAGCTAATCCTTGCTGTCCAAAAATACTGGCGTTAACAGGATTCAAAGCATAGATGGCTTTAACCCGTTCATCTCTAAAATTGTAGTCTTTCTGCTCTATTTGTAAAGCACGACATTGTAATAATAAAGCAGTATTGATTTTACCTAATCGAATACTACAATCTTCCTCAAGATGATCAAAATCTAGGGTAGCCCCTGCTAAAGCTAAAACAGTATAACCACCAAAAGAATGACCAAATAAACCGACATTATTTAAGTCTAATCTTCCTTGGAATTGACTGTCATTACGCCTTTCTAATTCATCTAAAGTATAAGTAATATCCAGAGGGCGATCAACAAATTCTTCTACTCGAAATATCTGTCGAGATAAACCTTCCAAGAAATCATCTGTCTGTTTAATATCACTCCCTGGATGTTGGGGAAGGGCAACAAAATAACCATAAGAGGCTAAATGTTTTGCCCGTTGGGCAAAGTCTTTAGGGTGAGAACTTAAACCATGAGAAATAATCACGACAGGGGTCTTTCCCTCACGCCAAGTTTTCGGTTGATAAATATCAACATAAAACCTTTTTCCTCCAAACTCAGTGTCACGCTGTTCATCTTTTAAATACCAGCGTTGGGGTTCTAATACTTCAAAGGGTCCAGGTTGCTGTATATCTAGTTGTTGAGAAAAATCTATGACAGGCTTATTTTGAGCTTCAATATCTGATAATTTAGCAATTTCTTCACTAAAAAAATAGGTTGCTTGAACAATAATGTCAATTTCTTGGGCTAAAGTAATGGCTTTTTTGATATCCAATTGTATATTAGTAGCAAAGTTTTTCAGCACATTAATTAAGCTTAATCCTTCTGGTTCAAAAGCCGATTGAACTAAAGTCCCTCGTATTATATATTGTCCATTACGTCCTCCTTGAATATTAATAACACTGCCAAAATAATCAAGAAGACGTAATCC
>DLXW01000225.1:13215-13597 GCA_003448685.1 Cyanothece sp. UBA12306 | reverse complement strand
AGAAGACGTAATCCTTCATCGGTATGAAGAACACGAGATATTAGGACTGGGTCAACTTTAACCGGTTTAGATAAAGCTTCCCTAAATAATTCTTGTTCTTCAGGTGTTACTCCTGCAACATCAAAATAAAAGCGTAATTGACTATTAACTCTTCCTTCTGTAGCAAGGGTTTCTAAAGAGTCCACTGATACTGAAAAATTGATAGCGTCGTAAACAAAATAGATTTTGTCAGCCCCATAAACAGGAACTGTGGTTGTAGCGATCGCCCCAAAAGCGAGACCCCATAACCCAGAAAAACAAGACAATTTAGAGATATCCATCACACCTTTATAACTAATTTGGCTAACTGTTATTATAAAACAAAACTATAAAACCTAACATT
>DLXW01000225.1:0-13010 GCA_003448685.1 Cyanothece sp. UBA12306 | reverse complement strand
TAAAACCTAACATTGATACCTTATGAGAAATTGTCTTATACATAATAATTTGGTAAAGATACTATCCACCGGACTTTGTTTTAGCTTAGGATTATTTCCTCTGTGGGGCAAACAGCTACCTGTTGATGCAGCCGAAAAGGTAGTTTTTTCTCTTTCTCTATTAGGAGATTTTTCTGTATCTGTGGATTCTTTAGAAGCATTTGCTAAAGAAGGAATAATTAAGCGAGATTTGGCTTTATATGCTAATAATTTAGATCCTAAAACTTTGAAAAATTTGCGTCAAGTTTTAAATAAACGTTTTGATGCTAACCCAGTTATAATTTCACGTTTATTACAGCGAGGGATTGGAGAAGCATTACTAAAAAGGATGGGGCAACTAATTCAAATGGAGGGTAATATTAATGGTTTTTATGGATTACGTTCTGCTTTAATTTTAGCAGCATTTGATCAATCTGAAGGACTAACTTTAATTAATGTTATGCGCTATTTTCCTCGACAAAATATTCGGATTAACACAGATTTACTTTTTGATTTATCTCAAGAATTTGCTACTTTATTTGAGTATCGAGATGCTGCGGTAGAAGCTATTGCTCAACAAGGAGAACTAGAAGTAGCTAATGAGGAAAAAATAAATCTAGAAACCTTACCAAATTTATCTCAAACTGGTTCAGTAGAAGTGATTAAAAAGTCTCGAAAGTTTGAGATTAATAACATTCGTCAAACTCAGTTGGGATTATCCTCTTCCTATTCTCTTAATGTTGATTTTTATCTACCAAAAAATCTCGACAAACCCGCACCATTAGTTATTATTAGTCATGGATTTGGGTCTTATCCTGATAATTATCAAATTGCTCAACATTTAGCTTCTTATGGTTTTGCAGTTGCTATTCCTCAACATTTGGGAAGTGATTTAGCCTATCGAAAAAGTTTTTTAGAGGGAAATATACGCATTGACATTAGTCCATTTGAATATATAAGTCGTCCTTTAGATATTACTAGATTATTAGATAAAATCGAGATTTTAGTCAAGAATAATCTAGCTTGGAAGCAACAAATTGATTTAAAAAAAATTGGGGTTTTAGGACATTTTTTAGGTGGAACAACTGCTTTAAGTTTAGCAGGAGCAACTCTTAATCTTCCACGACTTAAAGAAGCTTGTAAAAAAACTAATTTAATTCTTAATCCTGCAGGTTTATTACAATGTCGTGCTAATTATTTACCCCCAGGAGACTATAATCTAAAAGATCCTAGAATTAAAACAGCAATAGCTTTACATCCTTTAAGTAGTGTAATATTTGGACCTGAAAGTATGGGAGAAATTGATATCCCTATTTTAATGGTAGCAGGTAGCAACGATTTGGTTTCCCCCACAATTCAAGAACAAATTCATCCCTTTATTTGGATCAAAACTCCTCAAAAATACTTGTCTTTATTAGTACCAGGGACTCATTTTTCCACTATATTACAACCCGATACCAAAGGAGTTGAAAGCTTACCTGAATTTTTATTAGGAAGTAACCCAGATTTGGGGAGATTGTATTTTAATGGTTTAGCTGTGGCTTTTTTTAAAGTACATTTGAGTGAAGAAGAAAAATATATGTCTTATTTAACCAGTTCTTATCATAAAAAAATAAGTCAACAAAAACTTAAAGTTCACTTCATTAAAAACCTTGAACCTGAACAATTAGAAGTCGCTTACGGAGAAAATCCTCCAACTCCTATTATTCCTAAAACTTTGGTCACTTCCCAACAAGAATCTAGAGAAACTGTTTTAGAAGAAATCAAAAGAACTGGAATTATAAAAGTGGGAATACAATTAGATGCTTCTCCCTTTGGTTATTTAGACGATCAGGGTAACTATACAGGTTATTGTGGTGATTTTATTCGGGAATTTAGCCAATATTTACAAAATAAGTATAAGTTTGAATTACCTCTAGATGTTATTACCATTCCTTCTACAGATCAAACAAGATTTGACTTAGTTAAGGATAAAATTGTTCATCTTGAATGTGGACCAAATACGATTCGTAATAATATTGATGGAGTTAGCTTTTCTAATATATTTTTTATTACTGGAACTCAATTTTTGGTTAAAAAAGACCAGGAAATTAATCTTAGTAATAACGAAGAATTAGAAGGTAAAAAAATTGGAGTTTTAAGAAATACAACAACCGAAAAATTTATCCAAGAAAAATATCCCCAAACCGAGATGATTTATTTTGAGGGAAGTGATGGTTCCAGTGAAGCAATAGAAAAAGTTATGGATAGCCAAATTGATTTATTTGCTGATGATGGTATTTTATTATTAGGAAAAATCAATCAGCAAAATCTAAGCTTAAACAACTACAAAATTATCCCAGAACGTCCCTTGACCTGCGAATTTTATGGCATGATTCTACCCAAAAATGATCAGCAATGGTTAGATATTGTCAATCAATTTATTAGCAGCAAAAATACTCAACCTATTTGGAATAAATGGTTTAATCAACTGGTTCCTTATGTCTTGCTAGAATTAGATTCTTGTGTTAATAATACAAATTAAAGAAAGTTTACTCTTCTTCTTTTGATAACTTTTTTTCCTCAATTATTTCAGAAGGAACAACTCTTTCTAGATATTGACTTTCTAGTAAAAAAACACCCCTAGCAAAGCGAACCCCCCAATAATCACCAGGACGGCGATCAATCACTGTTCCTTCTTCACCAATTGCTACAATATCTGGAGGACGTAACATAGGCATGGGATCAGCCGTTTTTAGATAGGGAGGATGGCTAACTAAACGAACTTGACAACCCGCAGTAATTTCTAAAGCATCCATAACTAACTATCAACTATTAACTATTAACTATTAACTATTAAGGTGTTTTCCAGATTCGACGATGGTAATCTTCAACTTTGGCATAGGGATCGCAGTTAGAATGATGATGATCATGACCATGATGGTGATGGTGATCATGATGACCATTATCAGCGATCGCAGCTAACCTAAATTTACACATTTCACAGTTCATTTGCACTTGACCTTGTTGACTTTCAATTTCCCTTTCCCTCACCACTTGCAATAGTTGAGGATGAATACCCATCTCTGGTAAACAAGTTATCTCCATCTCAGGAAATTGGGTTTGTTGTTCGGCAGTAATTTGGAATATTTTCTTGACTAATGCCCCTGTAAACAGAAAATAAGGCACTACAATAATGCGTTGAGGATGATAAAGTCTAGCGCGACGGAAACCTTCCTCTAGACGGGGATGGGTAATACCAATAAAACAGGTTTCTACGGTGAGATAACCGCTACCTTCCCACAGCATTCGGGCCAGCTTATAGACATCTCCATTGGCATCGGGATCACTCGATCCTCGCCCTACAAATAATAATACCGTTTGTGCGCGGGAAATTTGCTGGGGGTTAGCTTGGGGAGTATCCAATTCTCTTAAGCGTTCCTGCCATAAATTTAGCAGACCAGGGGTAATGCCAAAATGACGGCCATAATGAAATTTTAGTTCAGGATAACTTTGACGGGTGCGATCGAGTTCATTGGTAACATCAAATTTATTATGACGCGCTGCAAATAGTAAAATGGGTAAAGCTGAGATTTCTGTGTAACCTTGGGATACACAATATTCTACTCCTTGGGCAATTGAAGGTTCTGTAAGTTCCAAAAAACAGGGAACAACCGGACGGGAGGAATCTATTGCTTGATACGCTTCGACAAAGTCGAGGAATGTTTGTCTTCCATCCGTATCTCTAGTCCCATGGCCAATCATTAGTAGAGGACGCTGGAGGGGAAGGGGGGCAAAATTAAGGGAGGTGAGGAGGGAATGGTCATCTACCTGGAAGGTGGACATGAATGTTATAAAACTCCTAAAGGTTCTCTAATGATTCAATGCCCTGTTATGTTAGCGAATTTTTGAGATTGTTGAAATACTCCAAGGGGGGATAATTTTAAGTCACCAAGTCAGAAATTAGAAGTTTTTTATCTTAATTGTTTTGATAAATCAAGGAAAAATATGTTAAGAAAACTATTAATATTTATTTTAACTATCTTCGTTGGACTAATGATTAATAATCCTAGTTCTGTTTTGGCTGTTGATAGTAATAAGGGGGCTAAAATTTTTAGCGTTCAATGTGCTGGTTGTCATCCAAATGGTAATAATATTATTAGAAGGGGTAAAAATTTAAAATTAAAGGCTTTAAAACGCAATAAAGTTGATTCACTAGATGCCATAATTTCTTTAGTTACTAATGGCAAAAATAATATGTCTGCTTATAGCGATCGCCTAACTTCAGCAGAAATTGAAGCGGTTTCTGAATATGTTCTGGAACAGGCACAAAATAATTGGCGCAAATAGAGTTAATGATCACCACGAATGAACGCTAATTAGATTCTATTCTCTACATATTTATAAATTTTCCCTAAATTCAGCTTCAAAGGTTTGTGTTCGTTGCCAAGTTGTATTTCAAGATTTGTATCTTTTCCCAGAAAAATGTTTTGTCTCCATCCTTTTTCTTGTCTTTGGTAAACCGTCACCATTATTTCAGTCTGGGAAAAAATTAGATAAGCAGATAAAGAGGGTAAATTAAGATATTTTTCTCGTTTAATCCCTTTATCTTTTCGTACAGTACTATCAGATAAAACCTCTGCCAAAAGTAAAGGATATTCTTCGTAAAGATCCGACTCTTCTTCTCCACAAGCCAGCATAACATCAGGATAGGTTGATGTATCCTTTTGATTGTGTTTATGTTCTTGATTAATTCGTAATTTAACATCGGCCACATAAAGACGGCAATATTCATCTTTTTGTGCGTCAATTTCCGTAAACAGTCCAAGGGCGATTAAATTATGCGCTTTTGTTCCTCCTGTCATTGCCAAAACAAGGCCGTCAATTAACTCATATTTAACACCTGTAAGTTCTTCTAATTCCAGTAAATCCTCAAAGCTGTAAATAGCTTTTTTATTAGGTAAAAAAATGCTCATTATTTTAGTCAAGATTTCATTATACTAACCAAACTTTAAAAGTATAAACATATTTTGTTGAGGGCATACTAATATGAGAGGATAAATCATAGCATAAAAAAACAAATTTAGCTGAGGAAACAAGGAATTGCGCCCTGACTTCTGACATTATTCAATGGTTTGATTTTGTTCTTTATTTAAAACAAATTGACGCAATTTTAGTAAACTAAAAGTCTGTCCTAACTTAAGAGGTAGAAGAGAAATTCCTTCTAATTTAGATTGTACCCAACCCTCTCCCCAAACCCATTCATGATAACCATCAATTCCTTGACTTAGCAAGAGTCGTAAACTGTTTTCATTAGCAATTTCTACTTTATGTTTGATCGTGACAAACCCTAAAGAACTGGTAAAAGTTAAACCCGTTTCTAATATTTCAGGAAGTTCAGAAGACAAGGTTTGGGGAAATAACCATTGACGAAGATTATCGGTTTTGAGTAAACTATCCCCAATGGTATTTTCACTAACACCAACTGCAATTCTTAGGTTACTTTGTTGAAAATTTCCTAGCATATTAATTCACTAAATATTTGAACAAAAATTTAATTTGAATTTTAACTTAAAATAGAACTATTAACTATTAACTATTAACTATTAACTATCTAAAATAATTCAACTTCTTTAAATTGTTCTAGTTTCGCATTAGCTGCTTCTCCACAAGTGCGAGGAGTAGGAAAAACCTTATCAGGATTAGCTAAATTATCAGGGTTAAATATCTGACGTACCCATTGCATAGTTTCTAAATCTGTTTCATTGAACATATATGGCATATAGCAATTTTTGTCAGAACCTATACCATGTTCTCCTGATAAACTTCCTCCTGATTCTACACATAATTTGAGAATTTCTCCTCCTAATTCTTCTACTTCTTCCCAAGCACCCTCGATGGAGTTATCATAAAGAATCAAGGGATGTAAATTACCATCTCCTGCGTGAAAAACATTAGCAATGCGATAACCATGTTTTTCCCCTAATTGATTGATTTTCTTAAGAACTGTAGCTAATTTGGTTCGAGGAATAACCCCATCTTGAACAAAATAATTAGGGCTAATATTACCCGCCGCAGCAAAAGCTGCTTTACGTCCTTTCCATAATTTTAGACGAGTTTCTAGGTCACTGGCTGACGTAATATTTCTTGCATCATTGCGGCGACAAATCTCGGCTACTCTTTTTTTATTTTCAGTTACTTCAATTTCTAATCCATCCAATTCTATTAATAAAATTGCTTCTGCATCCCTCGGATAGCAATTAGTCGCGACCACATCTTCCACGGCATTAATACAGAAATTATCCATAATTTCCATTCCTGCGGGAATAATTCCTGAACTAATAATATCAGCTACGGCTTGTCCGGCTGCTTCAATATTAGTAAAATCTGCTAACAAAACACAAATTGATTCTGGGGTTTTCAAAATTTTCAAGGTAATTTCAGTAGCAATTCCTAAGGTACCTTCAGAACCCACAAATAAGCCTGTTAAATCATATCCAGGCATCTCGGGAATTGTGCCTCCTACATCCATAATTGAACCATCAGGAATCACTAATTTTAAGCCTAAAACATGATTATTGGTTACCCCATATTTAAGACAATGAACTCCCCCAGAATTTTCAGCAACATTTCCTCCAATAGAACAAATAATTTGACTAGATGGATCTGGTGCATAATAAAAACCGGCACCACTAACTGCTTGGGTTACCCAATTATTAATTACTCCTGGTTGTACAACAACTCGTTGATTTTCTAAATCTATTTCTAGAATTTGATTCATGCGAACTGTGACGATTAACACACAATCTTTGGTAGGTAAGGCACCTCCTGATAAGCCTGTTCCTGCGCCTCTAGCTACCCAAGGAACTTGGTAATCATGACAAATTTTGACGGCTGCTGCTATTTGTTCCGTAGTCCGAGGAAGAACTACTAAAGCAGGACGTTGACGATAGCTGGTTAAGCCATCACATTCGTAGGTGAGAAGTTCTTCTTTACGACGAATCACCCCATCTTTACCAATGGCTGTTTCCATGGCTTTAATAATAGGTTTCCATGGTTTTTTAGTTTCGGAGAGAATGGGGTTAAATACACTTTTAATCATCTTTGCCGTCTTTTCTCCAATTTGTTGCGATCTCACAATTAGCATCAGATTCTATCATTATAGTCTATATTATAGATTTTTTCATTTTCTTTAACAGACTTAAAGAAATCAACAATAGGACGGGGGTAGTCAACACCAATCTTAACTCCATACTGCTTTTGTTCTGCTTGAGATAATTTCCAAGGTTCATGTATTTTATCTCCTGGAATAGTTTTTAACTCTGGTAACCAATGTCTTAAATAGTCTCCTTTTGGATCATAATTTTTAGACTGTTTAGGAATATTAAAATAACGAAATCCTCTCGCATCATTACCTACCCCCGCAGTATAATTCCAATTACCATAATTACTACAAACATCATAATCAATCAATAATGATTCAAACCATTCTGCACCCATTAACCAATTAATTCCTAGATTTTTCGTGAGGAAACTAGCGACATTTTGTCTTCCTCTATTGGACATAAAACCAGTCATAGATAGTTCTCTCATATTGGCATCTACCAAAGGATAACCTGTTTTTCCTTGTTGCCACAGGGTAAAGATATCCCAGTCTTCTTGCCAAGGTATTGTTAATCCTTGTAAACCCGATAGATAGAATATTTTATTCCTATGTTTAGCACAAATAAACCTAAAATAATCTCGCCATAATAACTCAAAAATCAACCAGTAAGTTGAATCATTTTTCACTCTCTCTACTTCATATTTTTTCACTTCTTCATAAATATAACGAGGGGAAAGACAACCTAAAGCTAACCAGGGAGAAAATTTAGAAGAATAATCTTCTCCTAGCATTCCATTACGAGTTTTTTTATAATCTTTAAGGCAGTTTTTTAGCCAAAAATATTGTTTTAATCGATTAATACCTTCAGTTTCTCCTCCTTTAAAATTTAAAACTGCTCTCGAATCAAAAGTATAGTCTTTTAGTCCTAAATCTGTTAAAGTTGGGATTTCTCCTGATTCTAAATTTTCTAGGGATGGCAATTTTTGAGGGAGAGAAAAGGTTGAATTAATCGTTGATTTTTTTGCAACTTGTTTACGAAAATCAGTAAATAACTCAGGAATTGCGGCAAGAGGAAAAGGTAAATTTTTGACGTGGTATAAAGTTGAACCCCAGAAAGATTTGAGTTGAACCCCAGTGTTAGTCAAAGCATTTTCTAAGGCATTTTCTATTCTCACTTCTTCTGAAGTAACTTCTTGATGATAATAAACAGCATTAATGGCTAATTCTTCAACAAGTTGGGGGATAATTTTCTCTGGATAACCTCGTCTGCTTACTAAATTACTGCCTAATTTTTTGAGAGAATTGTTTAAATCGTCAATACTTTGTAATAAAAATTTAGCTCGAAAATTATCTGTTTTAGGAAACCCAAAAGATGTTTGTTGAAATTGCCGTTGATCAAAACAATAAAAAGGAATAATCTGTGCTTTTTCTTGAACTGCTTGAAACATTGGTTCATGATCATGGATACGCAAATCATTTCGATACCAAATCAAAATCTTTTTTATTGTCATAATATAAGTTTTAATTTAATTTAGTTATTTGTGTAAAATTTTATAGCTTAATTATTCTTTTTGTTGTAAACGTTTAAGGTAGTTTTTTAATAATAGTTCAAAGACATAAGGATCGCTAGAACTATGGTGAAGTTTAGCAGCCATTGGCATAATAGTTACTCCGTCTGAACTAGATCTTCGTTCACCAAAATAGAAAAAATTCTGACAAAAGCTGTTTGCTTGATGTAAACTCAAGCTAGTAAAATGAAGACGGGGTAAATTACCAATAAATTGACTAAAACCAAAACGATTACTATCATTGACCTCAAAAATTCCCTTCAATTGAACTTCTTGTTTCAAATTCGTCCAATTTGTAGCGAATTCATCCCAAGTTAATTTAAAAGAATTTTCAATTACTAAATTGACGAAGCGATCGCCTCTATCTAAAGCAATAGGGGTAAATAGAGGAGGGTTTTGAACCTCGAACCATTCACCATTGATATATCTCCACTGAAAACAGGAAAACTCTTTCAAAGATTGCATTAGATTCCACATTAACCATGCAGTAAGGGTTCCTTTCCCTGATGATAATTGATTATTCCATATCTTACAAGCAAGAGAAATATCAAGTTGAATTGTAATGTCAATATAGGGAACAGGAACAACTTCTTGATTGGTAAAATAATCAAGAGACCAACGTTGATAAGAGTCACAAATTTCAGTAATTCTTAAAGGTATTACTTCGTATTTTTCAAAAAGATTCATTGGTATTTTTAACAAAATGTCGAGAGAAGTACCCAACTATAAATTTGACTTCTGACTTCTGACTTCATTCAAACTCCCATGATCTGCGGAGAAACTAAACTATTAGCACACAAAATACCTGATGCTGCAACTGCGGGAACTCCAATTCCAGGGAGGGTACTATCCCCCACTCGATATAATCCTTTTATGGGAGTATGACAACTAGGAAACATTCCTTGGCCTGCGGCAATAGCGGGTCCGTAGGTTCCTTGATAACGACGCAAAAAACGACTATGAGTTAGGGGGGTTCCAATTAATTCTAGAACTACTCGTTGACGAATATCAGGAATAACTTTTTCTAACGCTTTATATAAAGATTGCGATCGCTGTTTTTTCTTCTGTGCATATTCTTCATTTTTTTTCCATCCTTGATATGGTTCTAGGGAATAAGCATGAATGGTATAATGCCCTGATGGAGCTAAATTTTTATCCCAAACAGAAGGAATAGAAATCATACAAGTATTACCTGGTTCAGCCAAATCTTTATTGCTATCATGAACTACAACATGATGTCCTGTTATTTCTTCTAATCCTTCTGCTTTAATCCCTAGATGAAGGTGCATAAAACTGTCTACAGCCTCTGTTTTTAAGGCTTTATAGCGATAACTTTTAGGTAAATCTTCCGTAGCCAAAAGATTATTATAAGTATCCCAAAGAGTAGCATTAGAAATAACGATAGGAGCTTCTATTAAATCTCCTTTTTTTAATTTAATGCCAGCAACTCTACCAGATTTAACGATAATTTTTTCTACGTGATTATTAAGATATAAATCTCCCCCCCATCGCTTTAAACCCCTAATCAAAGCATTAACAATTGCTGCACTTCCTCCAAAAGGATATTCAACTCCTGCTCGAGTTCTTTCCCCCAACATAAAAGCTACTTCAGGGGCAACTGTACCATGAGCTTTTAAACCCGATAATAAAAAACATTCTAGATTAATTAAACGACGCACCCAAGGATCTTTGACCGTTTTATCCATCACATCGCCAACAGAACCATTAATAATTCCTACTTGCAATAAAGTTTTGATTAAAGCAGGAAAATGACGAGAAATTAAAATCGGTATTAACTGCCAATCTGCCCTTAAATCAATAGTAGGAATATCTTTTAAACTATCATAAAGCCCTAACATTATAGACTCAAAACTTTCTAGTTCTCTTGCCCCTTGTTTGGTGATTTTAGCAACCGCTTGACGATATTGATATAAATCACTGAAAACCGGAAACTTCACCCCAGGAAAATGATAATATCCTAAAGGATCATAGGGAACAACTTCTAAAGATTCTCCTACTAGATCCAAGACTTGTTTAAGAGGATTAAGACTAGGTTTATTGTGACCTAAACCACAATAAAAAGAAGGACCCGAATCAAAGTGAAAACCCTGACGGGAGAAACTATGCGCAGCCCCTCCTGCAATGGTATGACTCTCAAAAATAGCCACTTTTTGGCCATATTTTGCCAATAATGCTCCCGCAGTTAATCCACCGATTCCACTACCAATAATAATCACATCAATGGTCATATTACTAACCTAATTATTTAACCTAAGAAGAGTAGTTATTTAGATGATTTATCAGTAACAAATGCTTTATACAAACCAACAAAAACCGCCCCTAAAATACCAACCACAATTAGAGAAGATATGAAGCGTAAAACACTATTCAAAATAGACAAAGTTACAATAACACCAACAACACTTACAATAACTTTAGTGGTACTTGATAAACTTTGATACCAACTGGTGAAACGTAAAAAATAACTGTTAGACTCTTCCTTAATATTAAAAGGCCGGACCGGATTTGGCTCAGCTTCTTGATTAATTTCTGCTTCTAATTCTTTGAGACGTTGTTCCCAATCTTGAGGATTTTGCTGACTCATAACTTAAAATATGAACAAAGGTTATTATCTCCTGCCTACTATTTTGACATCTTTGGGATGAGAAATCCATAATACCTCGTCCATCGGTGCTACTGGTGATATGGCAGAAGTCAGAAGTCAGATGTAAAACTGGCTTTGTACAAGGGTTTAAGACAAAAGTTCTGTCCTAATCACCTTGGCGGTTGCTATATAATCTTATCCCCTCACCCCCTAATCTCACCACCATAACCCCATCCTGCCAATCCCATCATCCACAATTATTAGAGGGGTTGGTGTGGTGTAGATACCTTACTAATTGTCAGTATCAGGATTAGATAGGATTGGGGGATGTTGAGGATTTTTTCCTTTTCAATTGCTAGGGAAAATGAAGGGGATTAATCTGACCAATTTTATCATCTAATCCCCTCATCCCCTAAATCTCACCACCATAACCCTATCCTACAAATCCCATCATCCATAAAATCCTGATGCTGACAGTGGAGGGTTTATTGGGTTAACAAGAGGAAAGCAAAGAAAAAATAGGTAATAATTGTTAATCTTTTTCTTCATTATAGTTAGGATTAAATATTTTTTTATATTGTAAACTGGTTGAGCCAAAGTTAATTAATAATCCGATGGGAAAGTCATAAGCAACGACATAATTTTTGGCTTGAGCAAGGTGAGCATTTTCTAAGTTAATAACGGCTTTAAGTTCAACAATAATTATATTTTCATATGAATTTTCATGGAGCAACCGATTACTTTATAGGTTATATCTTCAAGTTTCATTATTAAACTATGCTTCCCACTCAATAAACCATCCTGCCAATCCTATCATTCTGCCACATTCATCAAATTGTAGGTTGGGTTGAACAAAGAAAGTCAAACCCAACCAAGAAAAGAATCAATGAGCGCCCTGGAGTGGGTTTTGTCCAGGTATTCCCTTGGGTTGAGGGTGTTCGGTTTCGTTCCTCAACCCAACCTACAAGATCAGCGATCGCATTGTAAAAAGTTAAAAATTACTGTTAATGTCTTAAAGTTTCCTCAATACTTTTTTTAATAACTTCCTCATCTATTGCTAAAAATTTCATAAGACAACATCTTAATAAAGCTTCCATATAATTAGAAAGCCTATAAAGTTCACGGTATTCTATTATGGATTCAATTTCTGTGTTTTCATTAAGATGCGTAAGTTCATTTCTGATAAGAACAACAGCATTTATAAAGTTGTTTCGGAGTTCCTTCGTTGTTAAAAATTCATTAGGAAAACAAGT
Organism: Cyanothece sp. UBA12306; assembly: GCA_003448685.1. Taxonomy (GTDB): domain Bacteria; phylum Cyanobacteriota; class Cyanobacteriia; order Cyanobacteriales; family Microcystaceae; genus Rippkaea. The sequence goes on along the minus strand of DLXW01000225.1, from coordinate 482 downwards.
TTGATGAGTATTGATAAGTTTTTTAAGACGTTTTCTGAGAGAAAATTCATATATAGCAACCGCCAAGGCGNNACCCAACCTACGAAGGCGATCGCCCTTGTATTTGATTCGTTATTTTCTCTTCCCAATGATTGTCTTCTAAATCAACAGTAATCATCCGTCCTTCAGTTTTTGAACGGTCAATATAGGTTTGAAAAGCCTTTGTATCTTCTCTATGAGTTAGTATATATTGTCTCAATTCGTCAAGACTGAAAGTGTCGTAGTTAGTCGGTTTCATGGTTCGTATCCTCCAGAAGCTTTGATTTCAAAGTCCAAGTCTCCAGCTAGTACATACAAGTTACCTGTTCTTTCATCAATTCTAACCAGTTCTATATTTCGATATTGCCATTGAGGATAGATGACATTAGTTAAACGATAGCATAAGCGATAAAGTCCTTGAGCTTGTTGATTAGTCGGGTTCTTGGAAGACAGAGATATCAACG
>DLXW01000322.1:5112-5358 GCA_003448685.1 Cyanothece sp. UBA12306 | reverse complement strand
CACCGCATGGCTGAGGCCAACAAAGCCTTTGCTCACTATCGTTATTAAAGGTTAAGGGCTGATTTTATCAGAATAGCTCGATCGCCTCCAGTCAAATGTTGATCTTAATTGTCAACCAACATAGGATGATCATAGATAAAAGCAACTAGCCAGGCAAAACAAAGGAGGTAGCTGTGGCACGTACTATCCCACTGGAGAAGGTACGAAATATCGGCATCGCAGCACATATTGATGCGGGCAAGACAA
>DLXW01000322.1:1709-4888 GCA_003448685.1 Cyanothece sp. UBA12306 | reverse complement strand
ATCGGCATCATGGCCCATATTGATGCGGGCAAGACAACAACAACCGAACGAATCCTCTTCTATACAGGAATCGCTCACAAACTCGGTGAAGTTCATGAAGGAACTGCGACTATGGACTGGATGCCCCAAGAACAAGAAAGGGGTATTACCATCACTGCTGCAGCTATTACCACCAGTTGGCTTGACCATCGAATTAATATTATTGATACCCCAGGCCACGTTGACTTCACCATTGAAGTAGAACGCTCCATGCGAGTATTAGATGGTGTAATTGCCGTTTTTTGTTCCGTAGGAGGTGTTCAGCCCCAATCTGAGACAGTATGGCGACAAGCTGATCGCTATGAAGTCCCTAGAATTGCCTTTGTCAATAAAATGGATCGCACAGGAGCCAATTTCTTCAGAGTTCATGAACAGATTCGAGATCGCCTCAGAGCAAATGCAGTTCCCATTCAAATCCCCATAGGCAGTGAAAGTGAATTTCACGGCATTGTGGATTTAGTGCGGATGCGGGCGAAAATCTATCAAGATGACCTAGGAGAAAAAATTGAAGATCGGGAGATTCCCGCAGAATTTTTCGAACAAGCTCTTGAATATCGAAGCAAACTGATTGAAGCAGTAGCCGAAAATAACGAAGATCTCTTAGAAAAATATTTAGAAGGAGAAGAATTAACCGAAACCGATATTAAACAGGGACTGAGAATCGGAACCCTTAATCGTTCAATTGTTCCCCTGTTGTGCGGTTCCGCCTTCAAGAATAAGGGAGTGCAACTCCTGCTTGATGCTGTGGTAGATTACTTACCATCTCCTTTAGAAGTTCCTCCTATCAAAGGATTATTGCGTGATGGAACAGAAGAAGAGAGAAAAGCCGAAGATGATCAGCCATTCTCCGCATTAGCCTTTAAAATTGCAGCTGATCCTTTTGGTCGCTTAACCTTTATGCGGGTTTATTCTGGGGTTTTGGCCAAAGGAACTTATGTTTATAACGCTACCAAAAATACCAAAGAACGTCTTTCACGGCTAATAGTTCTCAAATCTAACGATCGCATCGAAGTTGAGGAACTCAGAGCCGGAGATTTAGGGGCAGCCATTGGCTTAAAAAACACCACTACTGGGGATACTTTGTGTGATGAAAATAAATCCATTATTCTCGAATCACTGTTTGTCCCAGAACCGGTTATTTCCGTGGCCGTAGAACCGAAAACCAAACAAGATATGGAGAAACTCTCCAAAGCCCTACAAGCTTTATCTGACGAAGATCCTACCTTTCGTGTCAGCATCAATCCTGAAACCAACCAAACAGTCATTGCCGGGATGGGAGAACTCCATCTAGAAATTTTAGTTGATCGGATGCTACGAGAATACAAGGTGGAAGCAACAGTGGGTAAACCTCAAGTAGCCTACCGAGAAACTATTCGTAATTCCTGCGATGCAGAGGGAAAATACATCCGGCAAAGTGGGGGGAAAGGGCAATATGGTCATGTAGTTATTCACCTCGAACCTGGAGAACCTGGCAGCGGCTTCGAGTTTGTTTCTAAAATTGTTGGTGGTGTCATTCCCAAAGAATACATCGCTCCCGTCGAACAAGGAATAAAAGAATGTTGCGAGTCAGGTGTAATAGCAGGCTATCCCCTCATTGATCTAAAAGTCACCTTGGTAGATGGCTCTTATCATGACGTTGATTCTTCAGAAATGGCTTTTAAAATTGCTGGCTCCATGGCCATTCGTAATGGGGTCAACAACGCCTCCCCCGTCGTCTTAGAACCAATGATGAAAGTTGAGGTAGAAGTCCCAGAAGATTTCTTAGGGGATGTTATAGGCGATCTCAACTCCCGTCGTGGTCAGATCGAAGGGATGGTGTCTGAAGAAGGTCTTGCCAAAGTTGCAGCTAAAGTTCCTCTAGCAGCAATGTTTGGCTACGCGACCGATATCCGGTCAAAAACCCAAGGTCGGGGCATCTTCTCGATGGAATTTAGCCATTATGACGAAGTCCCTCGCAATGTTGCCGAAGCGATTATCGCTAAAAATACAGGGAACACCTACTACAGTGAAGAGTAAAAACAGTCAATAATGAATAGTAAGCCCTCAATGGTTAATAATTAACTACAGGTAACTAATCGCTAATCACTGAACAACTTCATTGTGATTTAAACAGAAGACAAAAAAAGGAACAATTAATTCATGGCACGCGCAAAATTTGAACGGACTAAACCCCACGTTAACATCGGCACTGTCGGTCACGTTGACCACGGGAAAACTACCCTGACAGCAGCTATCACCATGACCTTAGCTGCTGCAGGTCAAGCAAAAGCTCGTAACTACGAGGATATCGATGCAGCCCCCGAAGAAAAAGCACGGGGTATTACCATCAATACAGCCCACGTTGAATACGAAACCGATAACCGTCACTATGCTCACGTAGATTGTCCAGGACACGCTGACTATGTAAAAAACATGATTACCGGAGCCGCCCAAATGGACGGAGGTATCTTAGTGGTATCAGCAGCCGATGGCCCTATGCCCCAAACTCGTGAACACATTCTGTTAGCAAAACAGGTTGGTGTTCCGAGTCTAGTAGTCTTCCTCAACAAAGAAGACCAAGTCGATGATGAAGAACTGCTCGAATTGGTGGAACTCGAAGTTCGTGAACTTCTCAGTGAATATGATTTTCCTGGGGATGACATTCCCATCGTAACTGGGTCTGCTCTGATGGCCGTAAACGCCCTCAAGGAAAATCCTAAACTGGCTAAAGGGGATAATGAGTGGACAGATAAAATCCTCAAGCTGATGGAAGAAGTGGATAATTATATCCCTGAACCAGAACGGCTTTTAGATAAACCCTTCTTGATGGCAGTTGAAGATGTTTTCTCCATCACCGGTCGGGGAACTGTAGCGACTGGACGGATTGAACGGGGTAAGGTTAAAGTGGGCGAAACAGTTGAGTTAGTGGGTATTCGTGATACCAAAAGCACTACGGTCACTGGGGTAGAAATGTTCCAGAAAACCCTGGATGAAGGGATGGCAGGAGATAACGTAGGTTTACTGCTGCGGGGTGTTCAAAAAGAAGACATTGAACGGGGAATGGTGATTGCTAAACCTGGTTCGATTACTCCCCATACCTTATTTGAGGGAGAAGTCTATGTTTTGACTAAAGAAGAAGGGGGTCGTCACACGCCGTTTTT
>DLXW01000322.1:1315-1529 GCA_003448685.1 Cyanothece sp. UBA12306 | reverse complement strand
AAGAAGAAGGGGGTCGTCACACACCTTTCTTTAAGAACTATAAGCCTCAATTCTACGTTCGTACTACTGATGTGACTGGAACTATTCAAGACTACACCGCTGATGATGGCAGTACAGTGGAAATGGTGATGCCTGGTGACCGCATCAAAATGACTGTGGAATTAATCAACGCCATTGCTATTGAGGAAGGAATGCGCTTTGCTATCCGCGAAGG
>DLXW01000322.1:376-1122 GCA_003448685.1 Cyanothece sp. UBA12306 | reverse complement strand
TATCCGCGAAGGCGGCCGTACCATTGGTGCGGGTGTTGTCTCGAAAATTGTTAAGTAGGACAACCTAAATGATTATCAGTGATCAGTGAGCAATAATTCCCTGGTCACTGATAATTAAGACTTTAATTGATCATTATTACTGAACCTTGACAACTAAAAACTATGGCTACACTGCAACAAAAAATTCGGATTCGCTTGAAAGCTTTTGATCGTCGCTTACTTGATACCTCTTGTGAGAAAATTGTCGATACGGCTAACCGCACTGATGCGACGGCAATAGGACCCATTCCCTTACCCACTAAACGGCGAATTTATTGTGTTTTGCGATCGCCTCACGTAGATAAAGATTCCCGTGAACACTTTGAAACCCGTACCCATCGTAGGATTATTGATATTTATCAGCCTTCTTCTAAAACAATTGATGCGTTAATGAAATTGGATTTACCCGCAGGGGTTGAGATTGAGGTTAAACTTTAGGGTAAAGAATTTTCGCTAAAAGATTGAGGATTTTAGCTAAAAAATAGTTTCCCCTGTCTTACAACCAGGGGAAAATCTAAAATTTCAAATCTTATGACCGAACACGAACAGGAAAATCCTAAATTATCTGAACAGTTAACTGATGCTTTGATCAAACTTTTAGTTATCGGAAGCGGTGGCTCATCTCTTTATTTCCTGTTTTTCGTTCTTCCCGAAAACAGTTAGAACTATAAAAAATTGGTTTGGGGAAATTGTTGGTTATTTTGAAA
>DLXW01000322.1:0-170 GCA_003448685.1 Cyanothece sp. UBA12306 | reverse complement strand
GAAATTGTTGGTTATTTTGAAAGAAGAACAACCAACGCAGTCGTGGAAGGAATTAATAACCGATTAAAAGTTTTAAAACGTTCTGGTTTTGGTTTTAGAAATATAAATTACTTCAAAAATAGAGCTTTGTTATTTTGGCATTTAACTGATAGTTTAGCATAGTATGTACT
>DLXW01000121.1 GCA_003448685.1 Cyanothece sp. UBA12306 | reverse complement strand
AAGAGGGACTAGAGGAATGCTCCATGATTTTGATTTAGCGATCGCGTCCCAATCATAATATCACTACATCTACAGGACTAACCAAAATCTAATGCTCAGAAAATTCTGGTGTGGTGTCTTCCCATCGTTACGCAAGAATGGGATGATAAAGACAAACCTTGGGTTAGCCTACAGCTAGGAGGTTCGTAAAGCAGTCGAAGCATAGGTTAGAACAGTACCATTGTTTTAAACCAAAGTCTCAAAATGGTTTAACTTCTGACTTGAAGACTTCTGACTTCTGTTTCCATACCCATGGTTGTCTTATCGTATTATTCCAAGAAAAGTTATGGTAGTCGCCACCCAGTCCCTCGAACAACTGTGCATTAATTCTATCCGTTTTTTAGCCATTGATGCTGTAGAAAAGGCAAAATCTGGACACCCAGGACTGCCCATGGGAGCCGCTCCGATGGGCTTCGTCCTTTGGGATAAATACATGAGATTTAATCCCAAAAATCCTAAGTGGTTCAACCGCGATCGCTTTATTCTATCGGCAGGTCACGGCTGTATGTTACAGTATGCCCTGTTATACTTGACCGGTTACGATAGTGTCACGATCGAAGATATTAAGCAATTTCGTCAATGGGACTCGAGAACCCCAGGACACCCCGAAAACTTCGAAACCGAAGGGGTTGAAGTTACCACCGGACCTTTAGGACAAGGTATTGCCAATGGGGTTGGTTTAGCTCTAGCAGAAGCCCATTTAGCGGCTAAATTTAACAAACCCGATGCCACCATTGTTGACCACTATACCTATGTCATCCTTGGTGATGGTTGTAACATGGAAGGGGTCGCTAGTGAAGCTTGTTCTATCGCCGGACACTGGGGTTTAGGAAAATTAATCGCCCTCTACGATGATAATCATATCTCTATTGATGGTTCTACCGATGTAGCCTTTACTGAAGATGTTTCTAAGCGCTTTGAAGCCTACGGTTGGCACGTTATCCATGTGGAAAATGGTAATACGGATTTAGAAGCCATTGGTAAAGCAATTGAAGAAGCGAAAGCGGTAACCGATAAGCCTTCGATGATTAAAGTGACCACAACTATTGGTTATGGTTCCCCCAACAAACAAAATACCGCAGGGGTTCACGGTGCTGCTTTGGGAACAGAAGAAGTGGCTTTAACCCGCCATAATTTGGGTTGGGACAATGAACCCTTCGTTATTCCCCAAGATGTCTTAAGTCACATGAATCAAGCCATTGAACGGGGTGCTAGTTATGAAGCGGAGTGGAACCAAGCTTTAGCCACCTACAAAGCTAAATATCCCGAAGAAGCGGCAGAATTTGAACGTTATATAAGCGGTAAACTCCCTGATGGTTGGGATAAAGATCTTCCTACCTTTACTGCTGAAGACAAAGGAATGCCCACTCGGAAACATTCAGCAGCTATCCTCAATATCTTAGCTCCTGTTCTACCGGAATTAATTGGGGGTTCTGCTGACTTAACCCACTCTAATTTAACTGAACTGAAGGTTTCTGGTGATTTCCAAAAAGGACAGTACGCGAACCGTAATGTTCACTTTGGGGTACGGGAGCATGGCATGGGAGCCATTTGTAATGGTATGGCGTTACATGGTTCTGGTTTAATTCCCTATGGTGCTACTTTCTTAATCTTCACCGATTATATGCGCGCAGCAATCCGCTTGTCTGCTTTGTCCGAAGCTGGTTGTATTTGGGTGATGACTCACGACTCCATTGGACAAGGGGAAGATGGTCCTACTCACCAGCCTATTGAAACTTTAGCATCTTTACGGGCTATTCCTAATCTAACGGTAATTCGTCCTGCTGATGGTAATGAGTGTTCTGGTGCTTATAAAGTGGCTATTGAGAAAGCCAAGCAAAATGCACCCACTCTCTTGGCTTTTACCCGTCAAAATGTCCCTAATTTAGCCGGAACTTCCACCGAAGGATTGGCTAAAGGTGGTTATATTATCGTTGATTGTGATGGTACTCCTGATATCATTTTGATGGGTACTGGTTCAGAATTGAGTCTCTGTGTTGAGGCTGCGGAAAAACTATCGGATGAAGGCAAAAAAGTTCGTGTGGTTTCTCTACCTTCTTGGGAGTTATTTGAAGCTCAAGATGCTGCTTACAAAGAGTCTATTCTGCCTAAAGCTGTTACTAAGCGGTTATCAGTTGAAGCAGCAGCTAGTTTTGGTTGGAGCAAGTATGTTGGTCTTGACGGTGATAGCGTAAGCATCGATCGTTTTGGTGCTTCTGCTCCTGGTGGAACCTGTATGGAAAAATTTGGCTTTAGTGTTGATAATGTTGTCGCTAAAGCTAAGGCAGTTTTAGGATAATTTCTTTGACTGTGATTGATTGAATCTATGATTTGAGTCCCCTAATTCTAGGGGGCTTTTTTCTGGATAGTTTTCTACTCCTGTTCCTTAAACTGACAGTTATTTTATGTTTAGTCCTTAATTTTCAATCGGGAAACCAATCATCCGATAGTGCATTATTTAGAGAAATTTCAGCACTATCAGGAATATCAAAAAGTTCCCTCATTACGGAAATCCGAACGGGATAAATTTCAGCCCATATAAGTTCTATCTTATTCTTTAATGCGGGATTTTTCCGAATAATTTTCTTAATCTGTTCTCTAAAATTCCTAATCTCAGACTTCCAATCTCTCAGACAATATTGTTTTTCTGATTCCCAATAAGACAATTTAAGTAAATGTTCTAGAAGACGTTCCAAGTAGCTTTCTAAGGCGTTTTCACGGCTCTTTCCCAACTCTTCTATTTCCTCGATGAGATTATCCCAATCTACCTGCTTAAACCGTTTGTGTCTAAGTAAGCTTACCTGTTCTTTTGTCCATGTCTAATAATCTGTGGAATAAGTCATTATAATAATTTACAGTCTCTGGGTTTACTCTTAATTAATACTTTCACCATTAGCTATTGTAGCATATTCAATATAATTCTAGATTTACCAATCTTTATTGTGAAAAAAGTCCCAACATTGTCCTTCATACCAAATACTTCCTGCTCTTTTTTGACATCTTTCTTCTGTTTTGATATAGGGAATAGATGCTGGTTTCGGAAGCTCTTGTTCTGAAGAAATTGGCATTTTACTCAGTCCTATACCAATTAAATGACTAAAAAATAAACTAGCAAATCCTCCAGCAAACAGAGCAATTACTATCCCCGCTGCTTTGCGAGTCAATTTAGTCTGTTGGACTTGTTGTTCCAGAAAATTTAGTTGATTTTCAACTTGATGCTGACTCTTTCTTAACTGTTCGGCTTTTTTGAGTAAATCTTTTCTGGTCTTTTCTAGTGAATCTTTTGAATTAAGGTTTTTAGATTGTTCAATAGTTGTTAATAAATCATCGTGTTGATTCAATAAATTAATAACTTCATGATTAAGATTTTCTAATTTTCGACTAACAATTTTTCCTAAATTAATTACTATTTTGTTAACTAAACTATCACCTTGATCAATTAACGTTTCAAGATTTTTATACTCAAATATAAATAGACTGCAAGGGGTTGCTGCTTTGACCGATGCTTGACAAGATCTTTCTAGAAAAAGCTCCATTTCTCCTAAAATTGCTCCTGAACTTTGAGTAGTTACTTTTCTTTGTCGTCCCTTACTATCACTTTTTATGATCTCTACTTCTCCTTGTAAGAGAATTAATAAATTTTCAATTGTTTCTCCTTCTTTTATTAAAATAGATTCTGCTTTCACTTCTTTAAATTCTCCAACTTCACTAAATCTTGATAATTCTTCTTGATTTAGTCCTTCAGTTAAAGAGAGTCCTTCTAGAATATTAGAAAAGTTAGTAATTACCATGGGACACCAAACTTTAAGTCAATTGTTTTTTTTGTCAGTCTTAATGTAGCAAATTATCGACAAAAAAACAAAAAAACAAAAAACTCTTGAGAGATTTACCCAATTATAATGATTAATAGACGTAGATCGAGTCTTGCATCAGTCTAGGGAGAAGAATAACCCAAGTCATCTCAAAGAGAAACTCAATAATCTAGAAAACAAATGAGCAAGTATTAGGTGTTCGGACAAGATTCGGATAAAATCATGCCACCTCTGCTCAAAGCATTGTTTTAACTTAGTTACAGATTTTGTATTTGCTGATGATTTGTCTAAAAGTAATATCTGAAAAATTTGGGGTGTTTGGGTTCATTAGTATGAGAAAATAGAAAGAACAATTAATTTCTTTATAGAAATAGACATGGGATTCTAACCATAACTAAGCATTCAACTATTTTGGCAAGGGAGAGTTTATGAGCGAACAATTTGATTATGATTTAGTGATTATCGGCGCTGGAGTGGGAGGCCATGGTGCAGCGATCCACGCTGTTCAATGTGGCCTAAAAACTGCCATTATCGAAGCAAAAGATATGGGAGGAACTTGTGTTAACCGAGGCTGTATTCCCTCCAAAGCCCTTCTATCGGCCTCAGGAAGGGTCAGAGAATTACAAGATACTCACCATCTTAATAGTTTAGGTATTCAAGTCGATGGAGTTAGTTTTCAACGAGAAGCGATCGCCGATCATGCCACCAATTTGGTTAATAAAATTCGCGGCGATCTTACCAATAGTTTAAAACGTCTCAAGGTCGATATTATTAACGGTTGGGGCAAAATCCTTGATACTCAAAAGGTTAGCGTTCTGACAGATAATGGGGAAAAGGTAATAACCGCTAAAGATATTATGCTCTGTCCAGGTTCGGTGCCTTTTGTTCCCCGTGGCATCGAAATTGACCATAAAACGGTTTTTACTAGCGATGAAGCGGTTAAACTAGAAACATTGCCCCAATGGATCGCGATTATTGGTAGTGGTTACATTGGTCTGGAATTTTCGGACATTTACACGGCTTTAGGCTGCGAAGTCACCATGATTGAAGCTTTAGATGATCTGATGCCAGGTTTTGATCCCGATATCTCTAAAATTGCCCAACGGATATTAATTAAACCTCGTGATATTGAAACCTATTCAGGGGTTTTTGCCACGAAAATTACCCCAGGATCTCCCGTTACCATTGAACTAACCGATGCTAAGACTAAAGAGGTGATTAATGTCCTGGAAGTGGATGCTTGTTTAGTGGCCACAGGACGTATTCCAGCCACAAAAAATTTAGGTTTAGAAAATATTGGTATTGAAACCCAACGGGGTTTTATTCCCGTTAACGATCGCTTAGAAGTCCTCAGAGATGGGGAACCTGTACCTCATTTGTGGGCAGTGGGAGACGCAACCGGTAAAATGATGTTAGCCCATGCTGCATCGGGACAGGGCGTAATTGCCGTAGAAAATATCTGTGGCCATGATAAAACTATTGATTATCGTAGTATTCCAGCCGCAGCCTTTACCCATCCCGAAATTAGTTACGTCGGGTTAACTGAACCCCAAGCGAAGGAATTAGGGGAACAAGAAGGCTTCACCGTAGCCTCAGTTAAAACCTATTTTAAAGGCAATTCTAAGGCCCTAGCTGAAGCAGAAACCGACGGTATTGCTAAGGTGGTTTATCGTCAGGATACGGGGGAATTATTGGGAGTTCATATTATCGGTATTCATGCCTCAGATTTAATCCAAGAAGCCGCTAATGCGATCGCCCAACGTCAATCTGTAACCAATTTAGCCTTTAATATCCATACTCACCCCACTTTATCGGAAGTCCTCGATGAAGCCTTTAAACGGGCTGAAACAGCCGTTTAATTTTAGGGTGGGCATTGCCCACCTTAGTATTCGTTAGAAATTGAGAAAATGCAAACTTCAAAACATTGGGAAATGCTTCCTTGAAATACATATATGTCAAGGTTTGAAAGTTCCCCCTCGAATAAACCAACCAATGACACCACTAACGGTAGCGGTCACAGTAATAATAACTATTTGTCTCCAGTTCTTTAATTCGCCTACTTTTTCGGCTAAATCGGGGATTTTTTGAATTAATGGCTGTTGTGTCTGTAAAGTAGCTTTAATCGTTGCGATATCTTCCGTTTGTTTATCTAGTTTGCCCTCTAATTTGTCCATTTTCTGTTCCAATCTAGAGAACATTTCTTCTATTGAGTAAGTGACTGTTACGGGTTCATTCATAAGTTACAATCCTAATTAGATATATTTTTGCTGATGTCTCCTAGTCGCCTCTAAAGGACTAACTTTATTATTAGCTTACAGTTAATTAACTATTGCTAATTTCCCCTTGACATCCTTGCTTTTAATGAACACTATTACTAAATATTTTAGTAGCTTCGAGTTGAGAAGGCATTAAGACACAATCTTCTAATAATTTAAAATTCAAATTAGGCAATAATTTACTCTGAAAAATTTGGGTATATTGATTATCTTGTAAAGAATAGAGAGAAAATTTATTATCTTGCCAGATCCAAACCTCTTGAATCTGAAACCGTCGATATTTTTCTAGTTTTTTAACACTACCACTGGTAATATTAACCTCGATTGCTAAATCAGGATGTTCTTTTTTCTCCCCAATATAATACGACTCATCTGGTTCAAAAGATACTTCTTCTTCTGCTGACTCACGAGTAGCACTACCTACTGGAATAAACTCAATATCTTTTTGCCAAAAATAGATTCCCAATAAAATAGCAATCATACTTTTGATTTTTTCATGTTCTTCTCCTAAAGTCATTAACTCAATTACTCCGTCTAAATAGCAAATTTTTACCCCTGCTTGTTGTTCTATTAAAGACTGAATAGCTTTAAATTTTTGCCAATTATAATAACCAGGCAAAGTAAATTTTTGTTCTTTTAGCGCCCTACTTTTATTAACAATAAGTGTCTTCATCTTCATTCCCTTACATTAAATAGCAAAAGTTAAAGATCTAATTATTAATTGTCCTATTATTAACTCGCTTGATAAAACGCCTAATTTCTCCCAACCAAAGAACTATTGAAGTTCCCAAAATAATAATAATCCAATCTTGCCAGGAAAGGGGAACAGTCCAAAATATTTTATTTCCCCATTGAATAATAATAATTTGTCCGAAAAAGATTGCTGTTGCAATACCAACAAAAGCCAGATTTTTTTCTAGTCCTAGAATAGCTGATTGTTGCAACCCAAAACTTCGAGCATTAAATAGATTCCAAAATTGTAATAAAACAAAGACAGCAAAGAACACAGACAGTTCATAATCAGTAACTTGGTTATCCCTTTGTAAATAGACTAAAAAGCCTACCATAAAGCTTAAAAATCCTAATCCTGTAGTTAATATACTTTCTAACATTGTGTTAGAAATAATAAAATTTTGAGGATTACGTGGTTGACGTTCCATGACTTGCCAATGAGGAGGTTCTGTTGCTAATGCTAAAGCAGCAAAGCTATCCATAATTAAATTAATCCATAACATTTGTGTTACAGTTAGGGGTAAAGATATACCAATAAATGGACCTAATAAAGCAATTCCTAAAGCAACAAGATTAATGGTTAATTGGAACAGGATAAATCGTTGAATATTTTCATATAAAGAACGTCCCCACATTACTCCTGTGACAATACTGGTAAAAGAATCATCCAAAAGAATCATCTCACTTGCTTCTTTAGCGATCGCAGTTCCACTTCCCATCGCTAACCCAACTTGTGCTTGCTTTAAAGCTGCTGCATCATTAGTTCCATCCCCTGTTACTGCCACAACTTCGCCATTTTGTTGTAACAATCTAACTAATCTCAGTTTATCCAAAGGAGTTGCCCTAGAAAGCACTTTTAATGATTTAATAGCTTCTTTTGCTTCTTGATCGCTAAGTTGAGCAAATTCCTGTCCTGTTAAATTCACAACTCTATTATTTAACTCATCTTCTGTCGAATATAAATTAATCATCCGAGCAATTTCTTGAGCTGTTTTATTACTATCTCCTGTAACAATTTTAACTTCAATTCCTGCTTTTAAGCAATTTTGCAAAGCTAGTTTAACATCAGGACGTAAAGGATCTATAATCCCAACAAATCCTAGCCACACTAAATTATGATCTAATTTTTTAACCTCTAATGTTATTAGTTTAGAGTCCAAAGAATTATAAGCAAATCCTAAAGTTCTCATCCCTCGGTTTTGATATTGCTCAATAGAATTCAAAATCAAATTATAATCTTCTAATGGTTCAATCCCTTTTTTAGTTAATTGGTGAGAACAGCGGGATAAAATAATTTCTGGAGCTCCTTTTAAATAAAGAATATTACGATCAATTACTGATGATTTTCCAGCTGTAGCCATATATTTATTTTCAGCAGAAAAAGTTATTTCACCGAAAGTTTCAAAATTATTTCTATACTGCAAATAATTAATATTTTGTTCTTCTAACCACAATAATAATGCTCCTTCTGTGACATTACCAATAGGGCGAGAAGATTGAGAATTTTGTTTTTCTAAATCAGCAGTGCTATTAGCAGAAATTCCTTCATAAAGTAGCTGTTTATTATGTTCTAGTTGTTGTGAATTAGAATCATCAAGAAAAGCAAAATCAGCTTTTTTAACCTGCATTTTATTTTGAGTGACAGTTCCTGTTTTATCTGCACAAATAACCGTAACTGCACCAAGAGTTTCACAAGCATTCATGCGACGTACTAAATTATTAGAAGCAGACATTTTTCGCACACTATAAGCGAGAGATAAAGTAACACTCATAGCTAACCCTTCAGGAACAGCAACTACAATAATTGTCACTGCTACCATAAAATAATTAAGTATAGTTATTCCTATATCTTGAGGCAAGATAATTGACGTAATATCAAGTCCCCATATTTGAAAATAACTAGGAATTATCCCTAATAATAATAGTCCAACTGCCAATAATGAGCTAAGTATCCATTGTTCTAAATTACTTTTTTTAAATAACTCAGGAATATCAATAATTAAACCAGCAGAATTTAAGCCATCATTAATAATAGGAAGCCAAACTGGACTTAAAACTATGATTATACTTGAAATCATTAAAGCAACTAAATATAATTGAGAAGATGTTAGGTTTAATTCTTCTATTAAGATACCTCGAATTAAAAGGGCAAAAAATATCAAACTAGATACTAATAATCCAACAATACCAATTAGTTTACTTAATTTTTCTAACTGAATAGTTAAAGGAGTTAATTCTCCTATTTCAATAGCAACTACAGCTTGTGCTAGTTTTCCAATTTCCGTATTATCTCCCACTGCTGTGACTTCAAAAAAACCATAGCCTTGGGTAACAATTGTACTTCGATAAAGTTTGAAATTAGAATAAGTTGAATTGTCTGCCAAGGTAGATTTTTGTGCTGTTTTAGTGATTTTTTTTGTCGGTACAGATTCCCCTGTAATTTTAGATTGATCAAGATATAAAGAAACCTCATCTAAGACTTCTCCATCTGCTGGAACTTCATTACCATGTTCAATATAAGCAATATCTCCCACTACTAAATCTTGGCAAGAAATTTGAGCGAATGCCCCATTTCTAATCACTTTAACTGGATTAATATCATAAACTTTATTGAGTAATTCAAATTCTTGATTAGCTTGATATTCATTCAAAAAAGCTAAGCTAGTTGACAAAAAAATAGCACTTAAAATTCCTAAAGCTTCCGCATATTCTCCTTGGATAATACCCGCAATTAAGGCAATAATTGCTGCTATGATCAGAATCCGAATGACTGGATCAGCAAACTTCTCTAAATATAATTTCCACCAAGGATCACGTTGAGGGGGTGTTAGAACATTAACCCCAAATTGTTTTCGATGGAGTTTAACCTGTTCGGAAGTCAGTCCTAGATAAGGTAATGGACTATCAAGCCTATCAGGAGATACCATAGAATCATTCTCCTGTATTTTACAAAAAATACTAAAATACTCAAAACCTAGGGTTAAATGAGTCCAATTAACTAGAACTTCTTGCGGTATTTTAAATCAAATGCGTTTTTCACACCACAGAATGTTAAATTTGTTTGTCCTCTACCCTTAGTTATGGTCGCGGTAAATTTTGTTTAATTTCCCAGACTGTTTTTGTAGTTTTTACGAAAATTTTACCCAATTTCGAGTTAAAAAACTAAAACTATCTAAACTATGTGACACGGTTATATATTGTATCATATTCTTTATAATAGAGAATTTATAGAGCTAGTAAATAGTAGCTTGCTCATCTTGATTGAACAAAAAATTGGCGTTACAATCCCATCTTGAAAATATAGCGTCTTGATACTTAAAGCTTCTATGCTACCATGGGGATATTAAATAACTTACCCTGGACTATGGAGACATAAAATCTGATGCCAAAAATTGCGAACCTCGCAATGGCCCAGATCAATTGGCAGGCCAGGATTTGTGAGGATAAGGGAATTAGGTCAAAGCCTCCCTTTACTCAACTTATCACAATAAAATTCTCCTTGTTGAGATTTTCAAAAAATCAAGGCCGCAGGGCTTGCGGTTTCGGTCTGTGGATAAGTACATAATACCAAACTCTTTTGAGAGTAGAGGAAGCTTACTTGAAGCAGAAACCTAAATCGCGAGGTTTAGGAATCCACTTCTCATAACGATAGTGGAGGATGTCAATATCACGGTTTTGCCTAACCTATGCTTGTTTGTCCCCAATGCTATTCAGAAAATCCCAATAATTCTTTGATTTGTCAACATTGTAAAACCTCATTGACTCATCGATCTTGTCCTCAATGCCATAGGGATGTTCCTTTGGAATTAGTGACTTGTCCAGGATGTGGTGCATCGGTGGGGACTATTTGGCAAGTAATCATTGCACAATTGTCGCCAGACTCAGAACAGGGAGATCTTTTAACTGAACAAACTAATAAGTTGGTCGAAAATCGACAGCACAAACCGAACCAAACCCTAACCCTCTGCGGTAATTATCTTGATCCTGGACATCGTTATCGACTTCTAGGGAAAGAAGGTGAGCAACCCCTCAAATTACTTGAGAATCATCCCCTGGGGCAAACCTATCAAGGACAAGTTATTGATTGTCAACCTCTTCAAAAGTCAGTGCTAGAGGTTTTATTAACTGGCTGTTCAGAAATTGTAGGGGATACTCCCAATGGTAGTACATCTTCACAAGAAGAGTTAATCATTGCTCAGTGGCATCAGATGGGGATACCCGACTTAGCAGTTCCTTATTTAACTCTCAAAGATTTATCACCTAAAATTCCTAGAGTTCATGATGCTTGGCTAGAAGATGAAAGAGAAGTCATTTTATTACCAAATCGTCTGCATTGGCAAAAGCTGTCAGATGTGTTGATTAATCAATCTTTACCTTTGCTGCAAAGGGTTTATTGGCTCAACGAAATCCTTACCCTTTGGAAAGCTTTATCGGCAGTTAATTGTTGTCAGAGTCTCCTCATCGAGGATAATTTATTGCTCGATGAAGATCAAAGCTTGGGTTTACAACAATTGTATCAAAATCCCCCAGAAAAAGCCCCTTCTTTACAAGATTTAGCCCGATTATGGCAAAAATGGTTTAATCTCTCTCGATATCCATTACCAGCTAACTTAGTCATCTTAATTGACCAAGTAGCTACTGGGAAACTCGATAACTTAGCTCAATTGCGACTAGAATTACAAGACTTAGCAGCTACACAACAAGATGAACCCGACGAACAAATCGAGCCAGAATCAGATTCTAGCCTCGATTTTTCGGAGTTTTCAGCAGAAATAATCCCAGAATTAGATGATTTTAATGAAGAATCTAGTAATGATTCAGAGGAAGATTCAGAACTCGATAGTGAACCTCTCGAAAACAGCAGTGAATTAGCAACTGATGTTCTTCCTATGGAATTACTCAGTCTTAGTGAGTTTGGAATTACTGATCGAGGAAGATTAAGGCCCCATAACGAAGATTATTTTGAGATATCAAGTCAAATTCGTACAGAATTCAATAATCACGGTCAAAAAGTAAGAGGTCGAGGTTTATATATTGTTTGTGATGGAATGGGTGGCCATGCAGCCGGAGAAGTGGCTAGTAAAATGGCGGTTGAAACATTAGATCATTTTTTTAAAGAACATTGGCAAGAACAGTTTCCTAACCACGAAACCCTATTAAAAGGAATTCTATTAGCCAATCAAACCCTTTATGAAGTGAATCAAGATAACTCTAGCGCAGGAAGTGGTCGTATGGGAACCACTTTAGTGATGGCCTTGGTTGAAGATACTAAAATTGCGATCGCCCATGTTGGTGACAGTAGAGCTTATCGGATAACTCGTCAAGAAGGACTCGAACAACTAACAGTAGATCATGAAGTAGGACAAAAAGCAATTCAACATGGAGTTGACCCAGAAATTGCCTATGGTCGTCCTGATGCTTACCAATTAACCCAGGCATTAGGTCCCCACGACAATAATTTTATTCAACCTGATATTCATTTTTTAGAAATTCAAGAAGACAGTTTATTTTTACTGTGTTCTGATGGCCTGTCTGATCAAGAATTGATCGAGAATTATTGGCAGGAATATTTATCCCCGTTACTGAGTTCTAGAAATAACTTAGAACAAGGACTCAAAAAACTGCTAAACTTTGCTAACAATCATAATGGCCATGACAATATTACGGCGGTTTTGGTGCGAGTTAAAGTTCAACCTCAGATCTCTGTCGAAGATCTTGGATAATTTTAGGGAAATTGACCGTTTTTCACATCATGAGAAAATTCTTGAACAGCCTCAGTAATCATCTGTCGTAAATTAAGGTATGATTTGGCAAAAGGGGGTTGTTTGGCCGATAATCCTAATAAATCGGTGGTAACTAAAACTTGGCCATCACAATGAGGCCCCGCACCTATACCAATGGTAGGAATAGAAAGTTTAGCGGTGATTTGAGCGGCTAAATTGGCAGGAAGATGTTCTAAAACCAGGGAAAAAGCCCCTGCTTCTTGAAGGGCGATCGCTTCTGAGGTAATTCTGTGAGCATCTTGGTCTGTTTGTCCCTGTTGACGGTATCCCAGACTATGAACTGATTGAGGAGTTAATCCTACATGGCCCATCACAGGAATACCAATAGCAGTCAATTGCTGTACCGTTTCTATTACAGCAGGGTGTCCTCCTTCGAGTTTCACTGCTTGAACCCCTGTTTCTTTTAAGACTCGTCCTGCTGAATGAATGGCTTGACTAATACTCTCTTGATAGCTCAAAAAAGGCAAATCACAAACTACCAAAGCTCTTTTAACCCCACGACAGACCGCCGCCCCATGGTGTATCATCTCATCAAGGGTAATAGGTAAAGTAGTCTTATGACCTAAAGCTACCATCGCCAAAGAGTCCCCTACGAGAATAATATCAACTTCCGCCCCATCTAAAACCTGAGCAATAGCATAATCCCAGGCCGTTAAAGCAATTAAGGAACGGCCTTGCTGTTTAGCCTGAATTAGATATTGAATATTAATGGCCATAAGACGAATGAGGAGTAAAAATCAACAATAATCAATAGTTAACTATTAACTATTAACTATTAACTATTAACTATTAACTATTAACTATTAACTATTTCGAGTAGCTTCTAGGATACGAGAATAATAAAAACGGGTACTGGTCATAGCTTGACGTTGCACTTTTAAGCCATTATTTTCTAATATTTCAATAATATCTTTTTCTCTGTGCATATAGGCACGGGTAGTTTTACTCGGTCCTGGGAAAAATTCGCCAATTTTTTTGAGAACAGTCAAACAAAGGGTTTTTGGGGCAAAACTCAGAATTAGGCGAGATTCAGCCAAAGAAGCAAGATGTCCGATCATTTTCGCCGCATCTTCTGTAGGATAATGGATCAAAACGTCCAAACAAATAACGGTGTCATATTTTCCTGTTAACCCTTCTAAATCTTGTACGGCAAAGGTAACATTCTGAGGATTTTTTAGGGTTTTTTGAGCTTTTTCGGTGGCTTCTTGCACCATTTTTTGGGAAATATCACTAGCAAATATTTTAGCTCCTGCTTGGGCTAAGGGAATACTTAAACTTCCTACGCCACATCCAGCATCACAGATTGATAAATTAGAGAGATTATCATCAGTTTTAAGCCATTCTATCACCGTATCAATGGTTTGTTGATGTCCACGGCGAATATCCGCTTGAACTTTGTTTACTTCTCCACTACCATAAATTCGTCGCCAACGGTCGAATCCTGTGGCATTGAAATAATCTTTTACAATAGCTTTATCGTCAATAGTGTTCATGGGTTGGAGGTAGCTTGATTTAATATATATTAATCACAGTCTCTTATTCTACTTTATTTTGAATCGATTACCAAACAATTGACAATTCATAGTTGATAAATCAATGAATAATTCCCTCAAAAAAGTTTTAATTTATACCGATGGTGCTTGCTCAGGAAACCCAGGTGCTGGAGGCTATGGTACCCTATTAGTATATAACAATCAGCGAAAAGAATTGTCTGGAGGCTATCGTCTAACTACTAATAATCGAATGGAAATGATGGCAGCAATTGTTGGGTTAGAAGCTTTAACAATGAAATCTTCAGTTACCCTCTATACAGATTCTCGATATATAGTTGATGCTATTACTAAAGGTTGGGCTAAAAAATGGCAAGCTAATGGTTGGAAGAGAAATCAAAAAGAAAAGGCTAAAAATCCTGATCTTTGGCAAAAGTTATTAGACTTATGCAGTGATCATCAAGTGGAATTTGTTTGGGTTAAAGGTCATGCAGGACATGAAGAAAATGAATACTGCGATCGCCTGGCAGTACAAGCTTCACAACAACCCAATTTACCTTCTGATCATATTTATGAAAGTAACAATATTACGCTCTAAAAATTGTTTAATGTCTTCAGCAGACACCAGGATTATTATACTTGGATCTTACTGAGTCTTGTTTAAACGTATCCCAGAATAAGGTTCTGGTAAAGAGCCATCTTCATAATAAAATTGTAAATCTTTAGTCAAGCGAAACTTAATATTTAAAGATTGTTGGGGATCTTTGTGATTATTCCCTTCAATCTGTAAAATCTGTCCATCAAAAGTCCATTTACCTTGCCAAAACTCATCTTCAACCGTTTCTTCCCCATGATAAAGGCGATGTCTAGATAAAAAAGTCCCATCAGGTCGAAATTGATAGCCATAATAAAAAGTATTGTCACCAATTTCCTGAAATCCTCGCCAAACGCCGATAATTAAGGCTGAATGCTTATTAAATTGAGAATTTGACTCTGGTGACCAATTTTCGTTTTGAATCATAGTCTGACCTAAAATAGGTTGGTTAGACTGACCAAAAACTTGATGGCAAAAGACAAAAAAACTTAAATAACTACCAAAAATGAGCGTAAAAAAGCCAGGATTTTTGGGATTAGTTGAACATGGAGAAAATAATTGATACATTTATTCTAGTTTGACCAATTATAGTGTGTTGTTTCAGTGCGTCTTCGCTTACCCTTGTCCTCTTCTCTATCTCAACCGATAATAGATATAGATTATAACTAGCAATGCCCAGCTATAGAGAGGAAAAAAGTTGCGTTTATCCAAAGGACTTGAAATTGAAATCTATACGGGTACAACCGATGGCCAAATCGTGGGATTATCCGATCGCATCACTAAAGACTTAGACGGATTTGTCAGAGAACCCGATAACCGTAATGTTGAATATACTACAGCCCCTTTATCTTGCTATGATCGTCTCTTGTGCGCCATCCTCAGACCAAGACATAATCTTAGACAATATCTCCATAATTTAGGGAATTATACTTTAATTCCAGGGAGTACCCTCTCCTTAGGAGACAGCGATCGCTTCTACCGTTCCGATCCCCATAACCCTTACCATAGCTATATTGAACAAACCTACGGAACTAATGTAGTCACTGCCAGTATCCATATTAACATTGGCATTAGTGACCCTGAAACCTTAATGCGGGCCTGTCGTTTAGTGCGGGTAGAAGCACCTCTTTATCTAGCTTTAAGCGCATCTTCTCCTTTTTTGGATGGAAAAGTCACAGGTTACCATTCCACTCGTTGGCATTTGTTTCCTCAGACTCCGAGTTATGTACCTCTGTTTGAAAGTCATCATCACTTTATTGAGTGGACAGAAGAACAATTATCCCTGCAAACCATGCAAAATGTTCGCCATCTCTGGACTTCGGTTCGTCCTAATGGAGATAATCGGCCTTATAATCTTAATCGCTTAGAACTAAGAATTTGCGACCTAATTGTAGACCCAATTGCCTTATTATCGATTGTAGCTTTATTAGAAGCCCGTTTAATCCAACTGATCAATGATTCGACCCTTGATCCCCTCATCCAAAGTCAGTTATCCCCTCTCGAATTATTGGAACTTACTGGCCATAATGAAATGGCTGTGGCTAAAGACAGTTTAAAAGCCTCATTGAATCACTGGCAAGATGGCCGGCCAATTGCGGCACAAGATTGGGTTGAAGAACTTTATCAGACCGTTTGGTCTACGGCCAAACTAGGGGGTTTTGCCTGTTTTCTCAGTCCCTTGAAAAAAATTATGAGAGAGGGTAATTTAGCGCAAAAATGGCTCAAAAAATACTATGCCGAACCAGAAATCAACTCAATTTTAGCAGAAGAAATTGAAGCAATGGCGCGACGGGAGCAAGATTTGTCCGATAAATTATGTGATTCTCCATTAGTCGCTTGATCTCGATAGATAATGATTTAAAATGTATCAACCCCATTAGGTTGAGAAAATATAATCATTGAAGTAACTACTGATTACTGATAAAAAAAAACTATCAATATTTTATGCTCAGGATTGTTTTAGTTCATCCACAAATTCCCCCCAATACTGGTAATATTGCCCGAACCTGTGCTGCTACCAAGACCGAGTTACACTTAGTCGGCCCGTTAGGGTTTGAATTAAGCGATCGCTACTTAAAAAGAGCCGGACTTGATTACTGGCCTTATGTCAATCTGCACTACCATCACGATTTAGCAGAATTTCATGCGGTTCATCAGCAGCACCAAGGACGATTACTCGGTTTTAGTGTGCGGGGTAAATCTTCCTATCTCCAATGGACTTTTCAAGATAATGATTGGCTATTGTTTGGTAGTGAAACCGAAGGTCTGCCACAATCACTATTAGCTAAATGTGACTCAACTTTGCATATCCCCATCAGTCAACCCGAAGTAAGAAGCTTGAATCTCTCTGTCAGTGTAACTATTGGCCTATTTGAGGCCAGGCGACAATTAAAAATATTTTAATAATTAAATAAATAAGGAATTTGTATCATTGTTCTGCTCAATTGAGGATACAAGTCATCTACTTTTTAACTCTTTAAAAACCCGATGCTTCTGTGGTGATTCCCCCAACTCTTAGGGGTATAATCCCCGCTAATCAAGAAATATTGCAGGCCCAGGAAACCTTCAGCAATAGTCAGTCGTCTACGGACTCGCATCAAACAAATCACAAGTAGGTTGTGACCAAAATAGCCAAACCTCTCATGGCCGGACTATACTTGTCAGGAATTGCTCAAACAAGCTAACTTCTCAAGACATACTCCCCTGAGTATATTGACTTATTGATTTATTTCAATTAACATTTCCATCTGTAAAACAATCTACTCGATAACACAACTCTATCCAACCTAATTAACTCTTTAACATAGCTCGTTCACACACTAGGAGGTTTTTTTGAAAGACACACTTATGCAAAAGGTAAAATCCATGTCCTCGTGCCCATCTGTTAGTTCTCTGGCCGAGGTATCTCCAGGCACTTTGAATACTGATGATGGTTACTGTCGAGTGCGTCGCTCGGCAGCAATGATTGGACTAGCAATTTCCATGAGTGCCACAGGATTGTTGTTGACTCAAAATAAGGCAGCAGTAGCTGCTAATTCTTTAACAGCAAACGTAGAACTTCCTAGTCTTCCCACTTCATCTAATACCGAGTTAGCCAAATCAGATGGGATAGAGTCTGATGGGAGCCAACTAGCTCCCCTTGCCTTAAAACACAAAGTTAAGGTGGGAGAATCAATCGAACAACTGGCGCGAGATTATCAGATTGATCCCGATGAAATCGCCGCTATTAATAAAATTTCTCTTGAATCTGATTTAGTTGCCGGACAAACTTTAAAAATTCCTTCCCTAGATCAATCAGTTGCTAAGAATCAGAGCCAATCCTCTAAAATTGAAGCACCTCAGTCCAAGAAGTTAGCTGTCAAACCCCTAAATACTTCCTTGGATCATCTTAGAGAAACTCGCAAGCGTCTCCAAGACAGTTTGGTAGAACTTAAAAGCGAAAAGTCCAAACCTAAGTCAGACATCACTCCTTTAGTGGCAGACGTTTCCGATGTAAGTCAGCCTCTAAAACCTGTTGAAGTCCAGTCTCAATTTAATCAAGACACTCATGCTCAAGCCATTTCTCTTCCTGTCATGGCTCCAGAGAATGATTCAGTTTCTCTCAAAAAGCCGAACCAATCATCCGATTCAACCTCTAGCGTTATTTCTCCTCTAAGCAAAGTTGAAATCTCAGACATTAAACCAGTTATTACCCGTCGAAATACCGCCACAAAGGTACCTTCTTTGGCTAAACTCCCATCTGTTCCTGAAGCTAAAGTAGAAGAATCCACACTGCCTCAATTTAAGGAACCTGTTGTTATTCAGGTTCCCAATCCAGAAAGTAATAATTCTGCAACACAACCTCAAATTCCAGCTTATTCATCTAATATTCAGCCATCGAAAAGTCCCCAACCAATGGAGATGGCTCCTCAAACCACAGTTCCCACCAAGCAAGCTCGCATCGTACCCCAACCTCGATTAAATTCGTCGGTAAGCAATCGTTCCTACAAAGTAAAACCAGGGGATACCCTTAATAGTATTGCCCGTAGTCATGGTTTAACTTTATCTGAGTTAATTCGTGCCAATGGGATCAATAATGCCAATCTCATCAAAGTACATCAGACTTTAATTATTCCCCAAAAGAATGGAGGAGTTCCCTTAAAGCCCGAAACTATCGCTAATATTCCCCAATCGGGTAATTTGGTGGCGACTTCTGAGAGATTATCTTCTTCTTATCCTGCTCTTCCTGTTCCTTTGAGCGCTCTGTCCTCGAGATCCAAGGTTGAGAATAATTCCGTGAAGAAGGGTTCTCCCAACCAAAATCAAGGGCAACCGATTGAGATTTCAGTTAAACCAGATTCTAGTTCCTATACTGATCAGCTAAAAGCGGATATTGCTAATATGGAGCAAGAATACGCAGCTAATCTAGAACCCGATGCAATTGAGATTAAGCCCAATTACCAAAATAATTCTAAGAAGCCTGTGGTTGGACAAACCCTCAATAATGAATGGGCTAAAGATCGAAAAAATACCTCTCAATCTCAATCAATTGCTCAACGGCTTCCTAATTCTCGCTTAGTTGGGGTCGCTCCGAGTGATACTGAACAATATAATGATGCTTTCCGTATTCCAGTGGGGACTAATGTTGGTCCTGAATTACCTCCCCTATCGGGTCCCGATAAGTATCTTCCTAATGCTCCAATGCAGTTTACTGGCTATATTTGGCCAGCTAAAGGGGTGCTGACATCAGGTTATGGCAGACGTTGGGGCAGAATGCACAAAGGGATTGATATTGCTGCTCCCATTGGAACCCCCATCATAGCTTCAGCTCCTGGTGAAGTAATCACTGCCGAATGGAACTCTGGGGGCTACGGGAAATTAGTTAAAGTACGTCACCCTGATGGTAGTGTCACTCTCTATGCACATAATAGCCGTTTGTTGGTTCGTCGTGGCCAAAAGGTAGAGCAGGGACAGCAAATTGCTGAAATGGGTAGCACTGGATATAGCACTGGACCCCATC
>DLXW01000178.1:3465-7669 GCA_003448685.1 Cyanothece sp. UBA12306 | reverse complement strand
AGGTGGTTAGGACAGATGAGATCCTCGAAACCCAACTCTAAACTTATTTTTCCTCCTGCCTTCTACTATATCAATTATTTTTCTTAAAACGTAAAACTTTCATGGCTTGTTTGAGGAGTCTGTTTTGCTGGAAATTATCTTTAAATTGGGTAAATTCTCCAGCATCAAACCAGATACCCCCACATTGAAGACAAGTTTCATACCAGATAGGATGTTGATCAAAATCAAGCATTTTCATCATTGTCACTTGACATCGCGGGCAATTTATCTGTTTTTGCCGAGATTCTAATTCATTATCTTCTTGAGAATCAGCAAGATCGATTTTTTCGGAACCCTTGATACTTTTTAACTGTTCAGCTTCTAA
Organism: Cyanothece sp. UBA12306; assembly: GCA_003448685.1. GTDB lineage: Bacteria > Cyanobacteriota > Cyanobacteriia > Cyanobacteriales > Microcystaceae > Rippkaea. Next base: position 7,305 of record DLXW01000178.1, on the reverse strand, counting down.
GGAGTCAAACCAAATTCCAGCGCATTGGCCACAACGATCAACTTCAACGTCTTGATAACTGATTGTTTCGAGATTTCCCCCACATTTGGGGCAGATTAAAGACTCCATAATTATGGCTAATCAAGATTTATTTATTCTAGATTAGCTCAAAATGTTAAGATGTCTGAGTAAAGTTAACTTAATTGTAGAATTGTTAAGTGGCGATTGATAAAGTTATGTATCCTCAGTCTAAGAAAATTATTGGTTTAACAGGAGGAATTGCTACAGGAAAAACTACTGTTTCTAACTATCTTAGTCATCGTTACCAATTGCCTATTTTAGATGCTGATGTTTATGCTAGAGAAGCAGTTAAACCAAATTTTCAGATTTTGAAGACAATTTTTGCTCGTTATGGTTTATCAGTGAGTTTACCTGATGGTCAATTAAATCGTCAAGCTTTAGGGGATATTATTTTTAATGATTCCCAAGAAAGAAAATGGTTAGAAAGTCAAATTCATCCTTATGTTAGAAAAAGATTTGAGCAAGAAATAAATCAGTTAAAATCCGATATTATTGTTTTAGCAATTCCTTTACTTTTTGAAGCTAAATTAACAAATATAGTGACTGAAATATGGGTTGTTTATTGTGCTTATAATGAGCAAATTAGACGACTTGTGGAGCGAAACAAATTAACTAGAGAACAGGCAATAAGCAGAATTAATAGTCAAATTTCTCTGAAAGAAAAAGTCGCTCAAGCGGATGTTATTTTAGATAATTCCTCAACTTTAGAAGCTTTATATCAGCAGATTGATTGTTATTTATTTTAATTTTATTATTCCTAAAATATTTTCAAGAAAAAGTGTGATCAATATCACTAAGATTAAAGACTTAGATCCCTTGCTATAAAAGAAATTACGAGTACTATTGTCGATGAAAATTGCTAACACAAAATTATTGTGTAGAAAAATACTCTGTACTGGGAAATCTTAAAGATGAAAAGAATCTTATTAGGACTATTAACTACTGCTGGAATTGTAACAACTATTGCACCTGCCGAAGCTGCTATTTTCACTTTTGCTCTTGAAAATGCTACTTATGCCGGTGGAGGTAGTCTAAACGGAACTTTCCAATTTGATACCACTACGGGTGAATTTCTCAGCGATGGTTACAATGTTACGACTAATCCCAATGCTCTCAATCAAAGCACTTTTGTCGGTAATTGGATAGATAACACCTCTAATGTCAATAGTGCTAGTAATGTTACGACATTAGCATTAGATGCTTTACCCATAAGCTTATCTGGTGGTGGAAGCCAATTTCTTACTCTTCTTTTTGATACCAATATTAGCACCTTAGCGCTTAATGGTACTGCCAATCTAATTGTTAATACTAATCCAATTTTTGGCTCTAATGAAACTTTTGTGGATACTGGAATTGCTCAGTCTGCTGCAGTATCAGGAGGCATTATCCGACTCATTGATGATGGTAGTTTTACTGCTCCACCTGGAACTGTTCCTGAACCTCTGACTATTTTAGGTGCAGGTGCAGCAATCGGTTTAGGTGCAGCTTTCAAAAGAAAGTTAACTAAAATTGCTAAGAAAAGTCAATAGGGACTAAAAAAGCTTGCAAATTGACAACTAGATTAAACTAGGATTGGGACTGGGGGATAGGCAAAATTCTCCCCTGATGTCCATTTTAAGGAATAAAAAGGAGATTTAGCTACTTTTGACAAGTAAACGGTTTTAAAAAGGAAATTTTGTCATAAATAGGATTTTATTAACTATAAATAATCTAAAAAGTCGTATTTTAATCTTTTATTAACAAAATTAACTAATATTCTTATAACTTTACATAGTTGTCTATTTTTATTAATTCTGCTATAATGATTCCAAAGTTTTTTTATGAAACTTTTATATTTGTTAATGTTCAAGTTTAAACATTCCAACAAGTTGAGAGAACTTGGCAGTGAGATCAGTCAGATTTAGGTCGTGATCAACCTCACAGCTTAATTCTCCGAACAATTACAACAATCTTATCTAAATACCAAATCACTATTTGAGGAAGTTTTGAATGAAAAAATTAGCTTTGGGTTTGTTAACTGCTACTGGATTAATGGCTGCTATGGCACCTGCTCAAGCAGCTATTTTCACTTTTGCTCTTGAAAATGCTACTTATGCCGGTGGAGGTACTCTCAACGGGACTTTCCAATTTGATACCATCGCCGGTGAATTTCTCTCCACCGGCTATAACATTATCACTAATCCTACCGCCCTCAACCAGTCTAGCTTTGCTGGTAATTGGTCAGATGGAACTTCTGATGTTAACGATACCATTAGTGGAACAGAAAGATTATTCTTAGAGGCTTTAGGTGCAAGTTTACCTTCTGGTGGTTCTCAGAATTTAGATCTGAGATTTGATACTGATATCAGTTCACTAGCACTTAATGGTACTGCAAATCTAGTTGTTAACGCTAATCCAATTTTAGGTTCTAATGAATCTTTTTTTGATACTGGAGTTAGTCAATCAGCCGCAGTATCAGGCGGTTTGATTCGATTAGTTAACGATGGTACTATCAAAGTTCCTGAACCTGCTTCTGTGATTGGTCTTTTGGCTTTTGGTGCTTTAGGTGCAGGTTCTGCTGCAAATCGCAAAGCCAAGCAAAAGATTGAAAAATAAGACTTTTTCTTGGCTCAAAACCACTTTAATTTGAATTTAGAGTTTAATTTTTTTTAACCCCTGAGATGCTCATGGGGTTTTTTAACAAAATTGTTGTGCATAAGTTCCCAGCTAAAAATACTATCAACGGAACTTAATGAGGCAAATTCAGAAAGTTGGGGAATAGTAGCTTAATTACTCCCGTCCCAAAGGCTAAGAGAAAACCAACTGCAACTGAACGATTGATAAACTCTTGGGAATCCAACCGTTTATTAATTCCTTTGACTTCTGTCTCAAGAGCTTTGATTTCCCCTGTCAATTTTTCTTCTAATCGAACTTGTCCTAGTTTCACATCATTAATATCTTGTTGAAGTGTAGCAAATTTCGCCCCAAAATTAGCAAATTTGTCGTCTAATTTAGCAAATTTCGCCTCAAATTTATCATCAATCTTGTCTAACTTACTGTTAATCTCTTTTAAGATTTCCTCTAAGGAGTAAGTCACTGTTATGGGGGTCTGACTCATTAGTTAAACTCCAATTATGAGTATTTTTTTATTAATTATTAATTATCGATTGTACTATGGACTTATTAATTGCGGTTATTACCCTCCCTTTTGTCTTAGCTTTTGGTGCATCGGTTGGCAGTTTTCTTAATGTGGTTATCTATCGCTTACCAGAAGGACTTTCCTTAGTACATCCTCCCTCCCGTTGCCCTAAATGTCACCATAGATTGGGCAAAACAGAAAATGTGCCTGTTTTAGGTTGGCTTTGGTTACGGGGACGTTGTCGCTGGTGTAGAACTAGGATTTCGATGCGTTATCCTTTGGTAGAAGCGGCCACAGGATTGATTTTTTGTTTAATATTTTGGCAGTTCAACTTTAGTTTAAATACGGTGGGTTATTGGATTTTAAGCAGTTGGTTAATTGCCTTATCCTTAATTGACTTTGATACGATGACCTTGCCTGGAAAATTAACGAAATCAGGGTTAGTTTTAGGGTTAGTTTTTCAATTGATTAAGGGTTGGTATGGGGGCAATATTCCCGATGCTTTAATGATGGGTATTGGTGGTGCTGTTTTAGGAATTTGGTTATTTGATTTAATTAATCTTGGTTCAATTTTCCTATTAGGACAATTGGGAATGGGAGATGGAGATTCTTATTTAGCGGCTATGATTGGAGCTTGGTTAGGCTGGAAAGCTGTGCTAATA
>DLXW01000178.1:0-3285 GCA_003448685.1 Cyanothece sp. UBA12306 | reverse complement strand
GCTAATAATGACTGTCTTGGGTTGTGTAATAGGCTCGTTCGTGGGAGCATGGGCTTTAACAACTGGAATTTTAAGTCATCGTCGTCAGCCTTTTCCTTTTGGTCCATCACTAGCTTTAGGAGCAATGGTAGCTTTATTTTGGGGAGATAGGATTATAGAAACTTACTTAAGGATTTTCTTTCCCTGATTTGATATTTTTATTACCCAAGTTTGTAAATATAAATCTGATTGTGCTTTTGGTTCTGCTTTATAGGGTTCTCCCTGTTCTATTAATTGCCATTTTTTTTGTGTTTCTAAGTCCATGATTTTAGCTTTAAAATCGCTTTTTTCGTAGAAGTCAGGACGGAGAGTAAATATAATATATCCCCCTTGTTTTGTAACCCGAATTAGTTCGTCAAAGGAATTACTAGGAGCGTGTCCATAGGTAAAAACGCCGCAAGCTGTAACGGCATCAAAATTATCATTGGGAAAGTCCAAAGGTTCACCTAATACCATTTGACGTAAATCTGTGTAGACATTTTTCTTTTTTGCTTCGGCTAACATTCCTAGAGAAAGATCAATTCCTACAAGGTTTTTATAGCCTTCTTCATTTAACCATTGACCCATTAAACCCGTTCCTGCTCCCGCGTCTAAAATATGAGCGTTTTTCGGGACATATTTGATTGTTAGATCGACAATTGGTTCACGAGTAGGACGACCAAAATTTTCGGTTAAATCTTGTTCGTATTTTTTAGACCATTGGTCATAACGTTGAGCTAATTCTTGATTGTTTTGGGAACTATAAACCCATTTGACTTTATTTAGCATATTCCTGGTTAAGTATCAACTTTTAGTTAACTGAGACATTGAACTTTTTGAGCTTTTGAGCTAAACCTTTAACTTGGGGTTCCATCACCATTGTAAAATGATTGCCTGGAACAATTTTGAAATCTAAAGGCTGATCAGAAAGTTGACTCCAACCCCAAGTCGGGTCTTTTTGAGTCATGGTTTCATCTGGGAGAAAATCATCATTTGAGTGAACTTCATTAGCACGTAATAGGGTAATTTGATTAGGATAGATATCCTGGGGTAAATATTGAGTCATGGCTTGCATATTGGCTTTGTAAACCCGCCAAATTCTGGTTAATTCGACTTTACTAAACCCTTGTCCTATTTTTTGTAAAGCTAAAAGGAGAGCGTTAATTTGCTCATCTAAGGTTAAAGAATCAAGAGAAGATGGTAAGTTTAATTGTCTCTGAAAAGAACGTTCAAACATCCTGCCAAGACTTCTGGTATATTTGCTGTCGTGCCAATTAATAGCATCTTTTTCCTGTTCAGCAACAGGTACTTGAATATCCATAATTGCCAAGAGAGCAACTTTTTGTCCTTGATGATGTAATTGATTAGCTATTTCAAAGGCTACTTTACCACCGAAGGAATGACCACCAATAAAATAGGGGCCTTTCGGTTGTATTTCCTGAATTGATTTAAGATGATGAGCCGCAAGATCAATCATATTTGTGTAGGGTTCTATGTCTTCATCCAAACCGAGCGATCGCAATCCATAAAACGGTCGATCATTGCCCAGATAACGAGCTAAGGGTTCGAGTTCAAAGACATTCCCTAAAACCCCTGGCAGACAGAAAAAGGGCGGTTGAGAACCTTGGGTTTGAATGGCAACTAGGGTAGAACAAAAGTCATGATTACTGTTGGATAGAATTGGTTCGGAATTTTCTAAATTCAGCACCTCTAATGCCAAATAATCAACCAATTTATCGAGGGTAGGATAGTCAAATAACAGGGTTGATCTCAGATTACATTGCAAACTATTTTGTAGATAACTCCTCAATTCGATCGCCATCAAAGAGTCTAACCCCAAATCAAATAATCTTTGTCCTGAACCGATTAATTCTGGTTTTTTGAATCCTAAAGTTTTGGCGACCAATTCTCTTACATGGGAGGTCAATAGATCTCGGCGTGCTGATTGGGGGGTTTGTTCCAACTCTAGCTTAAATGATGGCTTTAATGGCGATTCTACAGAAGTATCTGGCATCAAATACTGATAAAAATTTGGTACTTCTTGAAAGGTATTGAGCCATTTTGCCCAATCTGTCATCGGTAATACGGTTACTTGAGTCACATTCTGTGTCATTAATTTGCCAAGTAGTTGACAACCATCTTGATGACGAATAAAATCAATCCCCTGAGCAGCTAATCGCTGTTTTTGCTCACGACTGAGTTTAGCTGCCATACCCACTTCATCCCAAGCACCCCAGTTGATCGATAAAGCAGGTAAACCCAAAGCTTGTCGGTGGTGAATCAGGGTATCGACGAAGGTATTGGCGGCGATATAGTTGCTTTGTCCGATAGTTCCCGTAACCGATGCAGCAGAAGAGAAACCAATAAAGAAGTCTAGGGGTAAGTCTTGGGTTAAATGGTGTAAATTCCAAGAACCTGCCACTTTGGGAGCCATAACTTTCTCGAAGCGTTCCCAAGATTGTTGTTGAAGAACGCCATCATCGATCACTCCAGCAGCATGAATAATACCCCGCAGGGGTTGGGGACAATGGGTTAAGAGAGTAGCTACATCATCTGCTTGAGAAATATCGGCTTTGACTACTAAAATCTTGGCTTCTTTTTGTTCCAATTTGGAGATTTCTGCTTGGATTTCTGGGGAGGATATGCCGCGACGACTGGCTAAAACGATGTTTTTGGCTCCTTGTTCGATCAACCATTGAGCCGCTTTTAGTCCTAAACCGCCGACACCTCCTGTCACTAAATAGCTTCCTTTTGCTTGCACTAAAGATGGGGTTGGAGATGGCAATTCTGGCATCGATAAAACTACTTTACCGATATGTTTTGCTGCTGCCATAAAGCGGAAAGCATCAATGACATTTTCTAGGGGAAAGACTTTCATTGGTAGAGGTTGCAAACTACCGTCGGCAAAACCAGAATGGAGTTTAGCAAACAATGAGGAGAGTAAATCGGGATTTTGTTGAGATTCTTCTCCTAAGTCAAAGGGAAAGTAAGAAGCATCCGATCGCAATTGTTGCACTTTCTGGTGGTCCCAAATATCGATTTTGCCTAGTTCGATAAAGCGGCCATTTTGGGCTAATACCTCAAAACCTTTGGCAATAAACTCTTTATTAAAGCTATTGAGAATAATGTCAACCCCTTGTCCTTGGGTGAGTTCCTTAATTTCTTGGGCAAAATCCAAGGTACGGGAGTTCATTAGGTGATTAATGCCCATTGTTTGCAGAAAATCCCATTTTCCTGGACTAGCAGTGGCAAAAATTGCTGCTCCTG
>DLXW01000332.1:34164-36602 GCA_003448685.1 Cyanothece sp. UBA12306 | reverse complement strand
ATAGGGCGGTGAGGATGTCAACACCTGTAACCCCAATGATTGTTGTGCTTGACGAAAATCCCGAACATTGGAAGTAACGGCAATAGCTGAAGCATTCATGCCACAATCAACGACTAAATCATCTCCAGCATCAGGAGAAGTGGGTCGCCAAGAAAAATAGATGGGAGTAAATTGTGCCTTTTGAAGCAAAGTCCCTAAAATGGGTTTAACCTCTAACCATCGGTCATTTGACAGTTTACGGGATAAAACATCAACGTATTCTATGGCTAGAGCATTAGAAACGTATACATCAAATAATTTTGCTACCCAACCATCAATAATTAATCCCGCAGCACCACCTTTTTTGGTTAAACCCTCAAAGACAACATTGGTATCGATGACTACTGGTAGTAAAGATGATTGAGACATGACACTATTATAGCACTGTATATAGTGTCATGTCTCGTGTTTGTTGATCATTACAATCCTAAAAGATAAATAATGAGATTTATCCTACCTTTTACTTTATGTTCATCAATCCCAACCCCGACATTAGGATAAATCAATTTGACCCTTTTAATTGTTTAAGTCCCATTGGGAACTTTTTCTGCTCCCTACTCCCTACTCCCTGCTCCGAAGCTACCTGCTCCCCACACCCTACACCTTACCTTAATTTTAAGCTTGTTGTCACCCTGTGAGGCTAGTCCCATTGGGGTCTTCGGGCTTCATTAAGGATGTATTGAGCCTCTTGGAGTGAAATGTCATAGCGATCGCTCAAAAGTTGGGGGATGAGATGGCAGTCACGATTGGGATTCAAATCAAGGTTTTGGGCATAAGGAGGCAAAGCAACATGACACAAAAAAGGTGAAGGTTTGGCTTCTAGTTGAAGGGGTTCAAGATTTTGAACATCTCGTGAATTGATAAAGAATAGCAAAGCACCGCTAAGGTCAGCACCACTGAGATTGGCATATCTGAGGTTAGCATATCTAAGATTAGCACCGCTAAGGTTAGCGTAGTTGAGGTCAGCACTACTAAGGTCTGCTTTACTAAGATTGCTATCTTTGAGGTCGGCACCGTTAAGGTCAGCACCACTAAGGTTGACTATTTTTGCACTCCTTGAGGCAAAGCGAAAATTAACTAATACGAAGAGTCCAGCAGTAACCGTTGCGATTATTCCAAGATCGCGTATGGGGGTTTGACGATGTTGGTGAACCAGAGTTGTTTTTTCGTTATGGGACAGGTGAGCGTCATCTAGCTCAAGTCTATGATCCCAGGGTAGCTTAAACCCCCACACCATCGAGAGTAAGACTGGAGTAGCGATCGCACCCATTACTAACAACTTATTATTCTTGATCTTTGCTTGCCACCACTGAAATCTTGTCCACATTTTTAAAACTCCCTGAATAATGAAACTATTACATATTATTTCTGCCATGGGGCTGACTAAAATCAATTTCAGGGCCGGTGGGGACAATTCCGGTGGGATTAATTGTGGTATGACTTTGATAATAATGTCCTTTAATGTGTTTAAAATTAACTGTTTCAGCTATGTTAGGAAATTGATAAAGTTCTCGGACATAACCCCATAAATTAGGATAATCCACAATCCGATATTTATTACACTTAAAATGACCTACATAAACCGCGTCAAAACGAATTAAAGTAGTAAATAATCTCCAGTCTGCTTCAGTTAGTTGATTTCCTAATAAATAGCGCGACTTAGATAATCTTTCTTCTAACCAGTCTAAGGTTTCAAAGAGGGGAATAACTCCCTCTTCATAAGCGTCTTGGTTAGTGGCAAATCCTGCTTTATATACGCCATTATTGACAGTGTCATAAATACGCTGATTGATAGTATTAATTTCTTCCCTTAATTCCTCTGGATAATAATCACCAGGTTTTGCACCAAGTTGATCAAAAGCACTATTCAACATCCGAATAATTTCTGAAGATTCGTTATTAACAATTGTCTGATTTTGCTGATCCCAAAGAATGGGAACTGTTACCCTTCCTGTATAATCCTGATTAGTTTTAGTATAAATTTCATATAAATATTTAGCCCCATTGATTGGATCAGAAATTACGCCTTCTCCCGGTTCAAAAGTCCAACCAAACTCTCCCATAAACCAATGAACAACAGAGACTGAAATCATCTGTTCTAGTCCTTTAATTGCTCTAAAAATTAAGGTACGGTGGGCCCAAGGACAAGCATAGGAAACATAAAGATGATAGCGTCCAGGTTCTGCCTTAAAACCACTTTCTCCTGAAATTCCCGCACTTCCATCAGGAGTAATCCAGTTACGAAATTGGGAAGATTGACGTATAAAACGCCCTCCTGTACTTTGGGTATCATACCATTTATCGTGCCAAATCCCATCAATTAGAAGTCCCATAATTTTTAATTATTAATAACAATGTTGAAAGTTTACTTAATATCTTTTTTGTTGAAAAAAATAAAC
>DLXW01000332.1:32625-33937 GCA_003448685.1 Cyanothece sp. UBA12306 | reverse complement strand
ATACCAGAATTTAAGATAGTTGAGAACGAACTTTTTCCGTATAATCTTTGGGTCTAATTTTGCGGAAGCTTTGAAAAAATATTTGACCCAGATTAGAGGGTAAATAAGAAATAATTATGCCTAAATTTGAACGACGAGAATTTCCTAAAAGTTGATTAGATTCTTGTAAAAGTTTGCGGCCTTCTTTTGTGGAACCTTTTTCGATTAATCTGAGTCCTAAATCTTGCTGAGTTTGGGCTAATTTTACCAATCTTTCTGACTCTAATTCTGGTTCATCAAAATGATAGTCATTAATACAAAATAGTTTAGATTGAAGAAAATGAAGGTTTTGTTTTAAGCTAGTTTGTCCCCCATGAAAGCGATATTCCATTAAAAATTCTGGTAAAAAATAACCTTTTTTTCCAGCTATTGCTAATCTAACTAATAAGTCAAAATCTTCACAACCATCAGCTTCAGGACGCATATAATCAACTTCTGCTAAAGCAGAATGACGGAATAAAGTTGAACCTACTTGTAAACTTTGATAATAGAAAGTTTGCCAAGTCAAATCATTAATCACTCCTAGGGGAATTTTGTCCTTACCCCATTTAGCTGAGTTTTCTTGTGTTGCTGACTCAATTCTTTGGCTATTTTTATCAATAATCCAATGATTAGTACAGACAAAATCAACATTTTTATTATCTTCTAATATCTGAACTGTCTTCTCTAAAAATTGAGGGATTAAAGCATCATCATCATCAAATTTAATGAAATATTCTCCGTGAGATGCTTCAAAACCTGAGCGCATATTACGACTACGTCCTATATTTTCAGGGTGTCTAATATAGTTAATTCTCGCGTCTTTAAAACCCTCAACTACTTCAGGTGTATTATCGGGAGAACCATCATCACAAATAATTAGCTCAAAATCATAATAGGTTTGATTAAGAACACTTTGTACTGAATAATTCAGGAAGTGGGATCGATTATAAGTAGGAATACAAACAGTAACTTTAGGCATAATATTAATCCAGTAACTAAGAGATAGTTCTTTTGATTTTATTGACAAATTTCTGTAATTTTCTAGTTGCTTTAGTCAAAGAATTTGTAGGAATTAGTTGTTGGGGTTTTTGCTCTGGATTTTTGAAAAAACGGTAATGTAAGAAGACATCTTGATAGCAAATATTAACATCTTCTCCTTGACATAAACGAGCAAAATCTTTTGATGAATAATTCATGTAATGGATACGATGAATTGGTTTTAATCCTTGCTCATTGTAGAGAATATTATCAATATTGACAAAAGGATCAGCATCTGCACAATTACCTGTTT
>DLXW01000332.1:28933-32470 GCA_003448685.1 Cyanothece sp. UBA12306 | reverse complement strand
TGTTCTGTCCTGTCCATTAGGACTTTGAGTAAAATTATAAATAGGACGATCGCAGCGTAAAGTCAAATAATTAAATAAGAAAACATCATCCCACCAACCAATTTCGTTAATCCATTCTACCTCTTTTTTATTGATAAGTTTATCTTCTAAATCAGCAAGTTCTGACTCAGGAAATAACCCTTTTTTTCCGCCAAAAAAACTAGCATCATGAATTTTAGGTCTAATATCAGCTTCTGTATAAGAACTGGTTGCTTCAATGATGGGAATATTTAACGCAGCGATAGGATTAGGTTTACGATGTTCCCAATCATTAAAAACAAAATCATAGTCTTCTAATTTTTCAAAAACATCATCAATAGGTTTCATTGCTAAGTTATCTGCTTCGTAAAAAACAAAGTGATCAAATTCCCCATCAAATGATACAAATTTTCTCTGCAAATGACCTTTATACCATTGGGGACGAGATGCTTTGCTAGATTTATTTCTCGGATGTGCAGACCAAACTTTATCAGCAAATTCTTCCCATCTTTCAATAGATTTTTGATTATCAAATAAAGTAATGTTAGATCTATTTTTAATTTCTAATTTGACTTTTTCTAAGCGATTATTATAAGGAATAATACAGATAGGAAATTGATTACTAACATTAACTTCAATACTATTGAGAAGCGCGATCAGCTGATCATAAACAACATCGTTAGCTAAGATATAAATTCCTTGAGAAGTCATTGGATAATCTCCTGATATACTTTATTGTTCATATATTTCAAGGGGTAATTGGTCTGGATCTTTAAAAAAAGTGAAACGTTTACCTGTTAATTCATCAATTCTAATAGGTTCAACATTTACTCCTTTTGATTCTAAATTAGTAACTACTTCTTCTAGATTAGTAACTGCAAAAGCTAAATGTCTTAATCCACAATTTTCTGGGTTATTAATTCTGGGACTAGGATTAGGAAATGAGAATAATTCTATCATATCGTTAATTCCTACCCTTAGATCTAGTTTATAAGAATTTCTCTTTTCTCTAAAAGTTTCTCTAATGATAGAAAATTCTAGAATATTTGTGTAGAAATCTTTGGATTTTTCGTAGTTAGAACAAATAATAGCAATGTGATGAATTTTTTCTACTTTCATATAGGTACAATTTGATCAATAATTATTTTCTCCTGTACCATCGTGCTAATATGATGGGAGAAACCCCTAAATAATACCCTAAAATAATCCCTTGATTAATCAGAGTTGTTTTGACAACTCCTAATTTTTGCCAACGACGACCTGATGTTATCACTTTAGCGGGTACAATGGCAATTTTACCGTATTTTTTCAGCTTTTGAATAAACTCGAAATCTTCCATGATAGGAAGGTTAGCAAACCCTCCCATTTCTTGAAAAACTGAGGTTCTAACAAAAATTGCTTGATCACCATAGGGGAGTCCCAAAAAATGCGATCGCCAGTTGACCAATTTTTCAATTAAACGCAGGGAAAATTGGGGAAGATCAATCTTTAATTCAAAAGCTCCTCCAACGACTTTTAAATCGGATAAAATATTAATTATTAGGGAGTAATAGTCTTGGGGTAAAATAGTATCTGAATGCAGAAATAAAAGAATATTTCCTGTTGCTAATAATGAACCTTGATTCATCTGTACTGCTCTTCCAGGTTGCTTAGAATGTATTATTTTCACTCCCATATCTTTAACTAATTGAACTGTATTATCTTGACTTCCACCATCGACTACAATTACCTCAATATTCTTATTCAATTTCAGGATTTTTAAGGTTTTTGTGATGGTATTTTCTTCATTAATAACGGGAATAATAATACTAACAATATTCATTAATATCCAGTAATTTGAGTCTATTTTTGTAATATCATTTCCTTTTTTTTACTGGTAACTTCTTGTTTGAGATTGATCACTTTCTTTTTTTTAAAATCAGGTATTTTATTAAGATTTAACAATTTTAAACCTTCTAGAATTAGTTGACTTACTAAAGGTTCTGTTTCTTTGCTCAACATTAATTGGAAATAGTCTCTAAGTTGTTGCTGTTGTTGATGATTTAATACCTGTTTATTGAGTAGATTTAAAAGATTTCTCACAGCAATTAATCGTTGAAGAGAGTCAGTATTGGTTAATTCTGATACCCATCGATTAAATTGATTTTCATCACCATTTTTTCTAAGTTCAAAAATTTGCCAAACCAACAAACCCAGGATTAATAAAGTTCCCATTCCCTGTACAATTGCTCCTGTAGCTAACCAACGATTTTCAGCATTGGCCCAGATAGAAGCAGCAATATAGGTTCCTATCGCGCTTAAACCACCACTACCAACCGCTATGGTTAATTTTCCTGGAAAACCCCTTAAAAACTCCCTCCAGTATAACCAGTGAGAGACCAAGTTTTTCTCTTGTATTTGGTACACAAGTACCATTAAACTAATCCCCGTACTGGTCGCTAGTACCAATTTCCAGTTCCAAGCAACCATTATGGTTAGACTAGTCGATCCCACTAACCATAGTCCCATTTTACGCCATTTCTTTTGGCTCAGGATCGTCATTACTGAACCTTTGAGACGCTTAACTGATGAGGTTGAGAGAAGATAGCGAAGTTGTTTAGACTGAAATGAAACCTGTGTCACCGAGGTAACCTAACGAAAAATTGCTCTGATGTTCACTATATCGCTATTGGTCAACTTTTGAGCAAGACTTTAAGTATTTTTACACAAATCAAGGGATTAGAGTTATTAAAAATCTAGTTTGATAATTTAGATAAAATTTCATTCCACTTAAGTTTGTGAGTAGTTTGTAACTCTTGATCTGATTCTACTAAGTTAGAATAACCTTCAATAAAATTCTCCAGAGAACTCAGCAGTCGTAAATAATATTTGAGGGTGGTAATAGTTCCATTAACAATTATTTGACATCCATGAATATCTCTAATATTTTTAATTTCTTCTTCTATCAAATCAGAATCCGATTGATTAATATCAGAAGAAGAAAAAATACAATATCTTCGAGGATTAAATGTTATAATTTTATCTTTGGCAATACGAAGCATTTGAATATTAATTGGGTTTCCTTGTTTGATTTCTATAGCTTCTATCAGCTTTTTATTGCTTCTGAAAACTTCAATATCACCTGCATTTTCTGACGTTCTATCAGATGCAGTATGACTTCCTAATGGTTTTAAGCTACATAATTTATATCTTTCTAGTTTCTTAATTAATTGTTGATAAACTGAGTAAAACGCCAAAACAGGTAATTTAGAAGCACCCTTAGTTTTATAATTAAAACTAAAATGATAGTCTAAGCAGTCAACAATTGTTTTTATTTCAAATTGTTCAGGATTACTTAGTTTTATTATTTTAACTTGATTACTTTTCATCAATTGCCTTACTTGATAAAGTAGTATTGTAACAACAAGTTCAGTTTGTTTAGGATTCTTTTGTACAAAATCTATTAAATTAAGAAAAGCTTCTTTAACATTTTTATTACTAATTTTACCGTTATAGTCTAATGTATAAGGATATGGTTGT
>DLXW01000332.1:28190-28699 GCA_003448685.1 Cyanothece sp. UBA12306 | reverse complement strand
TTAAGGATATGGTTGTTCAAGAGAACGAGTGAACCATCCACTTAGGTTGACGATGAACTCTCGATAAATGCTCAGTATTTGGTCTAATTCCTGTTTTCCAAATTCCCTTATTCCGATATCCTACAAAGATTAATCCTGATAATTGTTGCTTGGGATTATCAATCAAGGTATATTCTTGGGGTTCTAAATATTCAAAATTACCTGTTTTATCCAAAAAATCTCGAAGCTTAGGAACAGGTTTTTGATAATTAATTAAATTAAAATCAAACTTTTTATTACGGGTAGCAATGATAATAATTCTTTCTCGATGTTGGGGAACCCCAAAATCTTTAGCATTCAACAGTTGATAGTCAACTAAATAACCTAAATCTTCCAAAGAATAAATAATTGTTTCTAAGGTTTTTCCTTGTTGATGATGAATCAAATGTTTGACATTTTCTAGAATAATTACTTGTGGTTTTTTAGCTTCTATAATTTGACATATATAAAAAAATAAAGTACCTCTAGTA
>DLXW01000332.1:27252-28015 GCA_003448685.1 Cyanothece sp. UBA12306 | reverse complement strand
AAAATAAAGTACCTCTAGTATCTTTAAAACCTGCTTTTTTACCACAAATACTAAAAGGTTGACAAGGAAATCCAGCAGTTAAAACATCAAAATTTGGTAAGGTATCAGGAATTATTTTAGTAACATCATTATCAGGACATTCGGCAAAATTATTATAATAAACTTTTTGACAAGGTTCATTAATTTCACAAGAATAGACACAATGATATTGTACTTGCTCAAATGCTAACCTAAATCCTCCAATACCAGCAAATAAATCGATAAATTTAAAAGGTTTATTCTGCACTTAGATTCTCGTATCAATAATTTATATTAATAATATCAACAAAATTAGGCTAATTATGGATTTAATTTTATGCCATCAAACCGCAGATTTTGACGTATTAGGGGCAGCAGTAGGACTTTCTCGCCTCAAAATTGGCAGTCGCATTGTCCTAACAGGAGGGGCCCATCCTGCGGTTAAAGACTTTTTAGCCCTCCATCGGGACGAATTAGCCCTCATTGAACTGCGTAGCGTCAATCCTAAACAAATTCGCGCTTTAATGGTAGTAGATAATCAACAACGCGATCGCCTGGGAAAAGCTTCCTCTTGGTTGGAATTACCTCAGATCAAGACCATTGAACTCTACGATCATCATTTCAACACCACTTCAGACATTCCTGCCACTCTAACCGAAATTGAACCCGTGGGGGCAACCACCACCCTGATGGTCGAAAAAATGCAGCGAGAAGACATCCATCCCAACCCCATCGAAGCAACTGT
>DLXW01000332.1:7788-27165 GCA_003448685.1 Cyanothece sp. UBA12306 | reverse complement strand
ATGTGGATACGGGTTCTCTCACCTTTCCCCAGTCTACTCCTCGCGATGCCTCTGCTTTGGCTTGGTTGATGGAAATGGGGGCCAATGTGAAAACTGTAGCAGAATATTGTGATCCTGGTTTCTCCCCTCAATTACAGGAATTATTAACAGAAGCTTTAGATAAACTACAAAAAACTTCTATCAGAGGTTATACTGTTGCCTCAGTTCTCCTAATAACAGAAACTTTTATTCAAGGATTATCTAATCTAGCCGAAAGATTAATTGAATTAACCGAAAGTGATGCTTTATTATTTGGTCATTACTATGATAAACGCCGTAGTGATAAGCCCTATGCCCAAGGACGGTTAACGGTTATTGGACGGACGAAAATTGAAGGGACAAATCTTAGTCAATTATTTGAAGTTTATGGGGGAGGAGGTCACGCCCAAGCTGCTTCTTTAATGTTACGCAATGTGGAACCCCAAGCACAATTAGAACAGTTATTACAAGAATTTATTGTCCAAATTCCCCACCCTTTAACTGCCAGAGACTTAATGTCTTCTCCGGTGCGAACTATTCGCCCAGAAACTACCATCGAACAGGCACAAAGAGTGTTATTTCGTTATGGTCATTCAGGGTTATCAGTGGTGGATGAAAATGATGTTTTAGTAGGCATTATTTCCCGTCGAGATCTTGATTTAGCTTTGCATCATGGTTTTAGTCATGCTCCCGTCAAAGGTTATATGACGCGCCGTCTCAAGACGATTACTCCTGATACTTTGCTGCCAGAAATTGAGTCAATTATGGTAACTTATGATGTGGGAAGATTGCCAGTAGTTAAAGAAGATAAATTATTAGGAATTGTAACTAGAACTGATTTATTAAGACAAATTCATCAAGATCGAGAGGGTAAACGTGATGAAAATGGGCATAAAATTGACGCTATTTCTTGTCTATTACCTTCGATCCGTAATCGCTTATCTCCTCCTATTTGGAAATTACTACAATTCGCCGCCCAAGAAGCTGAAAAACGGGGCTGGCATTTATATATAGTTGGTGGTGCGGTCAGGGATTTATTATTATCAGAAACAGAAGATATCTTATTACTACAAGATATTGATTTAGTAGTAGATGGTTTTCATCGTTCCGCCGATGTAGGGGCAGGGGTAGAATTAGCTTCTACTTTACAAGAAACCTTTCCAAATGCCCGATTATCAGTCCATGGAGAATTCCAAACTGCTGCTTTATTATGGCATAAAGATCCTCAATTAGGCTCATTATGGGTGGATATTGCCACCTCAAGAACAGAATTTTATCCCTATCCTGCTGCCAACCCCGAAGTTGAAGCCAGTTCTATTCGCCAAGATTTATATCGTAGAGACTTTACAATTAATGCTTTAGCTGTTAGATTGACTCCCCCAAGAGAAGGAGAATTATTAGATTTTTTTGGTGGAATGTTAGACCTGCGATCGCGTAAAATTCGAGTCCTCCATGCCAATAGTTTTATTGAAGATCCCACAAGAATTTATCGCGCCGTTCGCTTTGCTGTTCGCTTAAAGTTTGAGATTGAACCCCAAACAGAAGTCTATATAAATTATGCTATTGAAAGTGGAATTTATGAAAAATTAAGGATAGAAAATCATATAGCCCCGGCTTTAACTACTCGCCTCAAATCAGAATTAAAGTATATACTTCAAGCTAATTATTGGAAACCAGCATTAAAATTATTAGCAGATTTAGATGCGTTACATTGCTTGCATTCTAAGTTAGTTTTAGACGATATATTGTGGTGGCAAATTCGCTATGTTTCTCGTTGGTTAAACTATCTTGATCCTGACAATAAATTAGAACATTGGTTAATTCGATTAGAGGTGATAATTTCCCAATTAGATATAACAGAAGGCAGCAAAGTTGCCCTTAACCTTCAATTGCCTAAAGATAGTTTTGAAAGATTGAAATTATTACCAAAAATCGAGTTAGAAGTCAACCAAAAACTAGGTCAATGTGATAAACTTAGTCAAATAGTTCAAGTATTACGTCCCTATAAATTGCCTAATTTAATCTTAGTAGCGGTTCGTTCTTCTTCAGAAATTCGCCGTACTATTTGGCAATATCTCACCAAATGGTCAAATATTAATGCACCTTTAAATGGCAATGATTTAAAATCAATGGGATATCAACCAGGACCACAGTATAAAATAATATTAGATCAATTATTAAGTGCAACTTTAGATGGAAAAATTAATAACAAAAAAGAAGCAGAAAAATTAGTCAAAAAAATGATGAATAATTGATTAAAATTGGAATTGCTAGTTTTTGATTCAACCATTGAAATTTGGAACTATATAAGGATAAAAAACTATTACTCTAAAAGGCGAAAAGAATCAAAAAAGCTCGCTATTTCTTCTGATAAACTACTAATATTTTTTTGACCAGCAGCCAAAACATAGACTCGATCATTAATTACATAAACTCTAAAGCCAATCAATTCATCTTGATCAGTCATAGTTAATTCTAATCCTGAATATCCCTGCCAAGTAGTGGGTTTATCACTGACTAAAGTAAAATTAGTTTCAGTCACTATGCCATCTCGTACCAAAGATAATAACTGAGTAGAATTAGCTAATTGATCAGGTTTTAAAGTCACAGAATAAGCAGAAACAAAGCGGTAATTTTGAGGTTGAGTAGCGAATACTTCAAAAGGTAATTTATTGCCAGCTAAATTAAGCACAATAGTTTCTTGACTTTTAATTCCTTCAGGCATCCAAACAGAAAATCCTCCATCCTGAAACAGATATTTTTGCCACCGTAATTTTCCTTGATCAATAGTTAATAATTGAGAAGGATGTTCAACCCCTGTTGTCGGTTGCTGTTGTGACTGTTGTTGTAGTCTTTGAATTTCCCTTTCCATTTGCATTTGACCATCTCGGAAAAATTCAGGACGATCTAATCTACCTTGAGCAAAAACAGAACCAATAGGTAAACAAATTAAGCTTAATATGTTGAGAAAAAGCTTCTTGATCATCATTTCGTCAGCTAAACCTCCTGATCAATTATTTCTTGAAGAAGCAACAGTTGCTCGCTTTGTAACGATTTCGAGGATTTTGTTAAGAGAATCAGGATTAGATAGTGAATCTACGCAAATTTGAGCAACTTTTTGCCGAGGAATACTTCCTTCAAACAGGGTATCTGCTGATGACATCACAATTTCATCTGGGGTATTCTCGTTCTTAAGACCACCAGGTCGGACGATAGTATAGGTTAAACCACTGTTTTGGAGATAGGTTTCCGCCTGTTTTTTCCAATATAAAACCAACCAAAAAAGATTAAGAGGGTGAAAAAATCGAGAGACGCACAGAGAAGAAACTAAGACAAAATGTTCAATTCCTTTAGCTGTGGCCACGTCAACCAAATTTTTTGTCCCTTGATAATCCACCTGATATGGTCCAGTGGGGTCCAAGCTAGGTCTAGCTCCAGTAGCACAGAGTAAAACAGTGCAATCGGTGATTGCTGCTGTCAAACTATCGAGTTTAAGGACATCACCCACCACTAACTCAGCTTCTGGGGGTAAAACTTCTTTTCCTGTTTCTAAATTACGGACTAAAGCTTTGACCTCAATCTGACGATTGACCAATTCCTGAACAATTCTCCGACCGGTTTCTCCCGTTGCTCCTGCTACCAATGCTTTCATTTATTTTTCCTTGAATGATTGCTAATTTATGACTATAACATCTCTATAGATGGTCTGTAATTTCAATTTACTTGTTTGGTATTAGGGTCAATGATTAAGTTACCAACAACCCAATCTAGCATTTTATGTCAGGATAAACTACAACCAACTTAATTGTGATTCCTAGTACATCATCATCACAAAGCTAGATCCTTTCAAAAGATAAGTTAACCCAAAAACAAATTATACAGGTTTACTATGGAATGCCAATGGCTCGACAATACAGCGACTGATCTACCCCAACTGTCAGAAACTTTGACCGAAAGTTCCGTTCATTTCCGAACTCATTTTGTGGGTTACATGGAAATGTATAGTGATATTGAGACTGTAACTGAATATCTCAACGCTCACCAAGGATGGTTCAGTCGCTGTGCTACACCGATGAAAACCCAACCCCTTGGGGATAGGGGTTATATTTTGACGGTAGGTAAATTTGGCTCTTTTGGCTATGAAGTCGAGCCAAAAATTGCGGTAGTGTTGCATCCCTCTCAAAGGGGACTGTTTTTGATGAATACCATCCCTATTCCTGGGGAAACCAACCTAGGATACGAAGTAGATTACCAAGCATCAATGCAATTAACAGAAATTCCGCTTAAATTAGCACAAAATGGCTTAGAAAAAGCTTACAAAAAACAGGGTTTATCTCAATTACCTGATGTGATCACTAAAGTTGAATGGCGACTAGAAATGGAAGTAGCAGTTCAATTTCCCAAGTTTATTTATAAATTACCTTTAGGAATGATTGAAAAAACTGGAGATCGTGTTTTAAGTCAAATTGTCCGTCAAATATCACCCCGTCTTACCCATAAAGTTCAACAGGATTTTCACAGTCGTTACGATCTTCCCCTTCCCCCTAAAAGTAGTCGTCATCTTGAAAGAGTGGTAGAATCTCAAGGGCAAATAGTACAATTATGCTAAATCTAGTTTACTGACAATTTTGCCAGTGCCAATAGAGCTAGAATGGTTCATAATATCTGCAGCAAGATTAAGCTGAGGCTAAATTGCAAAAAATTGCTTAAACTTGACATTATATGCCTAATGATAAGGAATTATGCCATAACCTACTGCAATTAGACGGACGAGGTTATAAGGCCTACAAAGAGATTAAGGGAACCTATCAATTTCCCGATTTCATCTTGATTATTGACCATGTTCAGGGGGACCCTTTTGCTGCACCGAGTAAAATTATTGTTAAAGTTCCCCAAGAGCTCGCGGGTTTTCCTCCTAGTCTTTACCAGTCTCTAAGTCGAGAAATTGCCCTCAGAGACTATATTACTCGTCAACTTGCTCAAGTGGCTCAAAAGTTAAGTAACCATAGAGGAACAGGCAAGAGTGGTTTAATTAGTATTGTTGGAGTTAAACAAGAAATATTACCCCGTACCGCAGTTTTTATCGATAATCGTCAACTAGAAGCCCGTTTTTGGGTAGGACTCCCAGCAAAGGGGAGAACGATTTTAGGTCGTCAAGCTGTCCAATTATTGTGTGAAGATATACCAGAAATCGTTGCTCGAGCTTTGAAATACAAGGCTTTTGAGGAGCAAAAACTGCAAAAACAGGTAGAAATAACAGAAGACGCTGACTGGTTACGTCAACAGTTAGAAAAAAAAGGATTAGTGGCTTTTGTGGCTAATGGCTCAATTTTACCCCGACGTAGTGGGGTTGATCATCGTCCCTTAGAAGAATCAGCTATTACTTTCGAGTCGCCAAAATCCCTAGAAGTTGAGTTTAATTGTCCTAATTGTGGCATCATTCGTGGGATGGGTATTCCCCAAGGTATTACTGTCATTGTCGGGGGTGGCTATCATGGAAAATCAACCTTATTAAGGTCAATAGAATTAGGGGTTTATAATCATATTCACGGAGATGGACGGGAATTTGTGGTAACTCATCCAAGGGCTGTTAAAATTAGAGCAGAAGATGGACGGAGTATTACTGGGGTGAATATTTCTCCGTTTATTAATCAGTTACCTCAAGGAAGTTCTACTCGGGATTTTTCTACGACTAATGCTAGTGGTAGTACCTCCCAAGCAGCTAATATTATGGAAGCCTTAGAAGCAGGGGCAAAGGTATTATTGATAGATGAAGATACAGCCGCTACTAATTTTATGATCCGCGATCGCCGGATGCAACAATTAATTGCTAAGGACAAAGAACCTATTACCCCTTTTATTGATAAAGTTCATCAACTTTATCTCGATTATGGAGTATCTACAATTTTGGTGATGGGAGGCAGTGGAGATTATTTTGAGGTTGCTGATCAGGTAATTGCCATGGATAATTTTCAGCCATTAGACGTTACTAATCAAGCCAAAATTATTGCCAAACAACACTTAAATGATCGTCTGAAAGAAGGGGGTGAAAAGTTTGGAGAAATTACCCCCAGGATTCCTTTACCTGAAAGTATCGATCCTAGTCGAGGAAAATGGGCAGTTAAAGTCAAGGTTCGAGGTGTGGATGAAGTGAATTTTGGGACAGAAGATATTGATTTAGGGGACGTAGAACAGATTGTGGAGCAAGGGCAATTAAAGGCGATCGCCGCAGCTATCGTTTATGCTAAAAATAAGCATCTTGATCACGATTTAACTTTACCAGAAATTTTAGATCAAGTAATGGCTGATATAACTGATCAAGGTTTAGACGTTTTAACGGAGTTTCCCCAGGGAGACTTGGCGTTATTTCGTAGGTTTGAATTGGCAGCAGCTTTAAATAGATTGCGGTCTCTGAAAGTTAATTAAATTATGGCTGTATTAAAATTGCTAAGATATACTAACTCAAAGCTGGCCTTACAATGGAAATGATGATAGCCAAATCTGATACCCTTGATGGAGGGCTTGACATTGGATGAACTTAGAGCAGCATTAGAATTAGCTACAGAAGACGAACTTCGCCATTTAACCCAAATTCTCTTTTGTCGTAAATTCAACCCCTTAGATTATTTACAAACCCCCGCTCCTGTGGAAATAGAAAGCCAAGACTGGGGGACTTGGTTAGACACAGTAGAACAAAGATTTCGTTACCTGGCTGCCGATGGGATGACTATCTTACGCAAAAAGAGTAATCAAGTGAGCTATCGTCAAATTCTGATTCGCGTCTGTCAGTATCTCAAAATACCTTACTCTAGTCAAATGTCTACAACAGATATTGAAGCGGAGATATTCCTCAATTTGGTGGGTAAAGCTTGGGAAAAATTGCCAGACTCGGAACAAAAAACTCTAACGAGAAAAATTGAGCGATCGCTGGCTAAGAGTAATTTACCCGAACCCCTACCAGTGGATTTGCAAAATAATCGCCTTAATCTAATCTTAAAAGGTAGTGGAGCTCTAGCTGTTAGTTCTGTAATCAAACCCTGGATACTTAAGCACATTGCTCAACAATTTGCCTTACATTTTGCCCAATATCAAGTGGCTAAACAAACTTTAATTAGGGGTGGAGCAGCTGCCGCTAATCAAATTGCCCTCAATACGGCTCGACGTGGTATGGTAGCAACAGCAACCCGTTATGGCATGGTTCGTGGGGTTTTTACTTTTCTAGGTCCGATGTTATGGGGCTGGTTTTTAGCAGACTTGGGATGGCGGGCGATCGCTACTAATTATGGTCGTATTATTCCTGTTATTTTTGCTTTAGCCCAAATTCGTCTTACTCGTGGGGAATCTTGGGAACCAGCTTGAATCAGTTACCAGTTACCAGTTACTCAGTTAGCAGTTTAATTAACTCGGAATATGGTGGAAAATTCCCTCAAATTTGGACTATTCCTGTTGCCCTTTTCCGCCGATATTGGGTTAGCTTCTTTAATTATTGCTTTATTGATTCAGTGGCAGCAACATTATCGCCAAATTATTGGCTATAAACCCCATCGCGGGTTAGGTATATTGAGTTTATGGCTGATTATTACCACTATTTTTGCGAATAAACCTATTTTGGCCTTAGAAGGATTGCCAAATTTTCTGCCAGGAATAGGTTTATGGGCAGCTTTTAGTCTATTTTTTCAAAGTTTTTCGCGATTGTACCAGTTAGCTTGGTGGCTGGTTTTAACGTCTATTCCCCTATCTGGATTAGGATTTGCCCAATTAAAATGGGGATGGGAAAGTCCACTTTTTCTCAGAAGTATTGGCATTAAGTTAATCGCCTATGGTAATCCAGATGGAAGGATGTCTTCATTGCTGATGTATGCCAATATTCTAGCAATGTATCTGTTAATTAATTTTATTTTAAGTCTGGGTTTATGGATTTATCATTATGGTATTTGGCGAGAAAAATCGAGCAAAAAGGCGATTTTACCCCTAATAATTTTAACCTTAGCAGTAATCAGTAATGGAGTTGGTTTAATTTTAACTAATTCCCGTAGTGCTTGGGGATTGACACTTTTGGCGATGATGGCCTTTGCTTTCTATTTGCGTTGGTATTGGATAATTGGAATAGCTATGATCGCCGTTGGGGCAGTTTTTTGGTCTGCATGGGTTCCTTGGGGACAAGAAACCATGCGTCAGATTGTTCCTGCTTATTTTTGGGCTAGGTTAACGGATGAATTGTATGATGACCGCTATGTTACGGCCTTAAGAACCACTCAATGGCAGGTGGCCTGGCAAATGATGTTAGAAAAACCCTGGTTGGGGTGGGGTTTGCGCAATTTTACTCCGGTATACCAAGCTAAAATGAATGTTTGGATGGGACACCCTCACAATTTATTTTTCATGTTACTAGCAGAAATTGGTATTCCTGGAACTCTGCTTTTTTGCGGTTTGGTAGGTCGAGTTATTTTTAAAGGGTTTCGTCAATTAATTGAATGGTCTAGTCAACTAGGAATGAAACGAAATCATTTACTTTTGTTTACTTATTTAGTAGCCTTTAGCAGTTGTATTTTATTTAATTGCTTTGATGTGACAATTTTTGATGTCAGGGTTAATCTTTTAGGATGGTTTCTCTTATCTGCCCTCTCTGGCATCATAGAAGTAGCAAAGTCAGAAGTTAGAACTTAGAAGTTAGAATTTTACGCAGATTTTATTTCTTATCATTTTTGTAAAGTTCGTCAAAAAATTGCAGCCAAAAAATTATAAGTCATAGTTATCGGTCAAACAAATAGCCAATGACTTATGATCAAGACAATCATCAAATTTAGATCCCATAGTTTAATAATGTCTATTGTTAGTTTAATCTCTGCCCATTCCTATGAGTCATCCGTTCTGCGTCGTTGTTTAGAAAATCTATTAGAACCATTAGGAGGGATGGGAACTTTTGTCAAACCTGGCGATCGCGTTCTCCTGAAACCCAATCTTTTAACCGCTAGTCGTCCTACTAAAGAGTGTATCACTCGTGCAGAAATTGTTTACTGTGTCGCCCAATTAGTCAAAGAACAAGGAGGACAACCTTTTTTTGGTGATAGTCCCGCTTTTGGTAGTGCTTTGGGGGTTGCCAAAGCTAATGGTTATTTACCGTTGATGGAACAATTGGACATTCCCATTGTAGAATTCCAGGGGCAGCGTTACCAAATAGATAGTGATCAGTTTAACCATCTGCGTCTTTCTAAAGAAGCGATGGAAGCTGATGTGGTGATTAATTTGCCTAAAGTTAAATCCCATCTTCAGCTTACCCTAACCCTGGGAGTGAAAAATCTTTTTGGTTGTGTTCCAGGGAAAATGAAAGCTTGGTGGCACATGGAAGCAGGAAAGGATGTTAATCGTTTTGGAACAATGCTAGTAGAAACTGCCCGTGCGATTAATCCTAATTTAACCATTATTGATGGTATTATTGGCCATGAAGGCAATGGACCGAGTGGAGGTGAACCTCGTCATTTAGGTATTCTTGGTGCAGCCCAAGATGTATTTGCTTTAGATCGAGTTATGGTAGATATATTGGGAGTTGATCCTCAATCTGTGCCGACAGTTGCTGCTCAAACGCGCTTGGGACTTGCTTCAGATTTGTCTGAGATGCAATTTCCCTTAGTCCATCCCTCCGAGCTACAAGTGAATGATTGGCGATTACCAGAATCACTAATGCCCATTGATTTTGGTTTACCGAGGGTTATACGTTCAACTTTTAAACATTTTTACATTCGCTTTCTTCAAGAACCTCTGAAAGCCTATTCAGGTAAAGTATAGCAGGAGGCAGGAGGTAAAAGCCTTGCTACTATTAGGTTTGAGGTTTTAAAAATGTCCTAACTGCCTTGGCGGTTGCTATATATTCCCCCTCTTCCCCCTCTTCCTCCTCTTCCCCTTCTTCCTAGGTAGATACTTCTAGTAAAATTTCAATTAATTAAGAATTAACAACAATGGCAACTATCTAGAAAAAATCATTACAATATAAGTAGTGCGGTTATAACTAACGCCTCTTAGAGCAACAATTTATTGAGTTCAGGTCAATCAACCATTTTTATGCAATCGAGCACTCCTTCAGGGAAGGTTTCAGAACCCCCGCCCCATAAATGGGCTTACATTGTGGGAACGATTATTGCCATTTTGACCCTTACCTTACCCCTATTGGTCATTGCCTATTACTCTCCACAGAATAATCAGACTGGCTTGGAAACTCATGTAAAAGAATTTGAACGTACCGACAACTAAGAGACTTACAGCTTAACAGGAATCTAAGCACAACGATTCCTTCCCATTCTTTTGGCACGATATAATGCTTGATCTGCCGCTGAAATTAAGCTGTCAGGAGAAACCCCTAGGTCAGGAATGGTAGTGGCTATACCTAAGCTAATAGTGACATAGGGATTCGATGGGGACAGAGCATGGGGAATTCTGAGATTTTCTACTTTTGAGCGAATTTTTTCTGCTACTTGTGCTGCCCCTATTTGATTAGTATTAGAAAGAATGATCACAAATTCTTCTCCGCCAAAACGGGCTACTAAATCAGCAGGACGTTGCACTACATTTTTCATTACTTGAGCAATTTTTCGTAAACATTAATCCCCCGCTTGATGCAAATAGTGGGTGTTAAATAGTCCAAAATGATCAACATCACAGAGAATTAAAGATAAGAAATGCTTTTCTCGCATTAATCTTCGCCATTCTTGATCGAGATATTCATTAAAATAACGTCGGTTATAAAGTTGGGTTAGCTCGTCTATAATTGCTAAATATTCAAGTTTTTGATTGGCTTTTTCTAGTGCTAGGGTTCTTTCATCAACTTTTTGTTCTAAGCTGTCAGAATAGTTTTTAAGTTCTTCATAAAGCTGTGCTGTTTGAATAGCTGCTGCTGCTTGGGAAGTTAAGGGTGTAAAAAGTTTTAAATCTTCGGTAGTATAATTACTTGGTTGATTGTGACCAATCTTGATCACTCCAATGGTTTGATTGCGAACTTTCAATGGGACACAAATTAGAGAACGAATATCTATTTCTTCTTGAAGATATCGAGGATCTTGGTTTAAATCATTAATAACTTCTTCTTGTCCAGATTGCAGAATATATCCAGCAATACTACTAATAGTTCCTTGGGTTCTAACTATTTTTCCCTCAACAATTGAAAAAACATCTAGTTCTCCTTTCTTATTAAGCAGCATAAAGGAAATTTTCGAGAATTCTAAAAGATGTTTTGTTTCCTCAATTACTACAGTAATAATTTCTTCAATAGTCAATGCAGTTGACATTTTAGCTGAAATATCATAAATAAAATTGATCTCTTCATATTTATCTAATGTCTCTTGAGCTAAGTTTTTTTTCTCAAATTCCTGTTGCGCCAAACAACTCAAAATTTGAGCAACAATTTGAGCTTTTTGTTCTCCATAAACCCAGCCAATTGTATCTCCATTGACGGTAACAGGATATTGATGGAATAAATGCTGATTAAATTCACCCCACAGAATATTTTCTTGATTATCAGTTATGAAAACATGGGTTTCTAAACCGTTTACTATATTTTGGATTAAGGATTTTATTGCCTTTTTCCCAAGAAGTCTACCTAATTTGAGGCTAATCATTGAGTAATTAAGATTGGCTTGTTCTCCTATGATACCAGATCTAATTTAAACCTAAAATTTCTTGTGATTTAGTCAAAATTTCCCTGGGACGGAAAGGTTTAGTCAAAAACAAGTCTGCGCCAACAGCCAGTCCATTTTGGCGATCAAACGTCTGTCCTCTAGCCGTCAACAAGATAACATAGATTTCTGACATTTCTGGATTTTTCTTCAAGTATTTCTAGGGTTTGTTCCATTAAAATTATTATATTTGGTTCATCATCAGCGATTAATACTTTTTTCATTATTTTTTAATAAATAAATATTTTAAAATTTATAAATCCCTAAAAATCAACAACTATAATCACTAATTCTAGATTTTTATCCCATTTTCTTTCTCCCATACTTAGGTCTCCGAAGCTACCCCGCAGTCAAAACGAGGATTTTGGGCAAAACCTAAGCAGTATTTGGGGTTAGGGAATCTGACAAATCATTGAGAATTGCTATAGTCTTTTTAAGAATTTGGTAATCTTTGAGATAAAGGAAGGGTAAAGAAAAAGGTACTTCCTTGGCCCACTTGACTTTTAACCCAAATTTTACCGCCATGATTTTCGATAATTTGGCGACAAATTGACAATCCTAAACCATTTCCTTGGGGTTTATTGGTTAAGATATTACCCACTTGTTGAAAGTGTTCAAATACTTTCTGTTGTTCATTGTCGGGTATTCCTATTCCTGTATCAGTGATGGCAATCACTAGACAATCATAATCTTCTTTGACTTGACAAGTTACCGAACCAATTTCGGTAAATTTAACTGCATTGGAGAGAAGATTAATAACAACTTGGATCAGACGATTTTTATCCCCCCAAATCGGCGGCAAATCTTCGGGCAAATCTCGCTGTAAAACTAATTGTTTAGATTCAAAGAGGGGAAAAGTAGCGGAGATCGCCTGTTCTAAAATATCAAGGAGAGACACTGATTCAAAATTCCATTCTACCTTACCCGATTCTATTTTTGC
This sequence comes from Cyanothece sp. UBA12306, assembly GCA_003448685.1. Classification (GTDB taxonomy): domain Bacteria; phylum Cyanobacteriota; class Cyanobacteriia; order Cyanobacteriales; family Microcystaceae; genus Rippkaea. The sequence goes on along the minus strand of DLXW01000332.1, from coordinate 14,541 downwards.
GATATCTAAGACCTCATTAATCAGATTAGTGAGGCGTTCTGATTCGGAAACAATAATCTTGAGATTGGTTCTAACTTGTGCGAGGGCCTTTTGGGTGCGATCATTGTGCACAGTAATAGCCCGAAAAATTACGCGATTGAGTTTATCTTCAATCAGAGAAGCGAATCCGAGAACGGAAGTGAGAGGGGTGCGTAATTCGTGGGAAACTGTGGCCAAAAAATCATTTTTCATCTTTTCAATTTCCCGTTTGGCCGTGATATCCCTAATTAAAATCACTTTTCCGAGACACTTTTCCCCTTCCTTCCCTGAGATTCCTTGGATGATGTTACTAACTAAGGCCTGTCCAACCCTTGTTTGGGCCAGTTTTATCTCGGCTGTTACGACTTGCTGCTGATTTTGTGCGGTTTTTTTGATTAGATCAGCCAATTCTGGGGGAAATAGGTCTAATAGATATTTTCCTTGAGGGGATTGATTCAGGTTAAACATCTGTTCTAAGGCAAGATTAGAACGGGTAATCTCACCATAAACGTTAATGACCAACAGTCCATCTCCGAGATTATCCACAATGGCGTTAAGATCGGCAACTGTTTTTTCTAAATCTTCTGATTGTTGTTGGGTTTGGCTTAATAATTGACTTTGATAAACAGCTACCCCTAATTGATTGGATACTTGTTTGAGAAGGTTAATTTCTCGTTTTTCCCAGGAACGAGGGGCTGAATTTTGATAAACACCCAAGAGTCCCCAAAGGCGATCACTAACAAAGACAGGAACAACAATAAACCCTTGGACTTGAAATTGTTCGAGAAGTTCAATATGGCAAGGAGTTAAACAAGCTTGGTGGATGTCGTTAACGGCAAAGGTTTGATTATGGCGATATCGACCTCCTCGATTTTCTTGCAAATAGGTGTCGTTCCAGAGGTATTTTTCGGCCAATTCCCCCGTTAAGGGTTTCCATCCTTCCCCCAGGGACTCATAGAGAAATTCTCCGCCCCAGTCATGGTTAAAGCGATAAACGACCACCCGATCGCATTTAAGCAGCTGGCGGATTTCTTGGGTGGTGGTACGAAAAATTGTTTCTATATCTAAGGTACGGCGAATTCGCTCAATTACCCGTGCTAAAGCTCGATCTTGGGCTGAAATTTGGGCTAAATATCTTTTTTGTTGTTTAACATCTTCTAACGCTTTCTGGAGGTCTTGGGTTTTTTGTTGAGTTTCTTGGAGTAATTGGGCTTGTTGAAGGGCAACCCCTAAATTGGTGGCGATTTTAGCCACAAATCCTTTTTCTGAAGTTTTCCAATGGCGCGGACCCGAACATTGATGAATGCAAAGTAAGCCCCATAGTTCTTTTCCTTTGACTAGGGGAGAGACCAGATTAGCCCTAACTTGAAAACGGGATAGGATCGCAACATGGCAATCGAGTAACCCTGCTTGGTAGATGTCGTCATGACCTAAAATCTTGCCTTGTTGATAGTATCGAGCGTGATTTTCGCCAAAACAATGGTCTTCTACCTTTGCTTGCAAAACTGAGTTAAATTCTGAGACTACATCCTCGGAAACGAATTCTCCCCTTGTCCATTGGGAGTTTGGGTCAAATTGAAAGACGGCGACCCGATCTGCTTGCAACAATTGGCGAACTTCGGTGGCGGTTGTCTTAAAAATGGTTTCTAGGTCTAGGGTGCGGCGAATTTTGTCAATGACTTGGGACAGGGCTTTTTCTTGTTCAACAGCTATGGTCTGTTCCCTAGCATAGTCTTGAATTTGGTGAATATAATGGGTTTGTTGCAGGGCAATGCTCAGGTGATGTGCTACCTGTTTGAGTAATTGTACGTCGTTGTCTGGCCAGGTTCTGGGACTGGTATATTGAAAAGCCGTTAAGAGTCCCCATAATTCTTGTCCCTGGAATAAGGGAACTACTGCTAGAGAGATTAATCCTAAGTTTTGGGGGGATTTAAAGCTAAAGGTTTGGTCTTGATTAAGATTATTGACCACGTAGGCCTGATTTTGTTGTAATTGTTCCTTTTGGTCTTGTTGCCAAAATTGATCTACCCAAGATTCTCCAACTAAGCTAGGAAAGTTCTGGGGATCGGATTCAAAGATAAATTGACCTGTGTCATTGTTTTTAAATTGATAAATCGCAATGCGTTCTACTTCTAGAAGTTTTTGGACTTCGGTAGCTGCCGTTTGGAATATAGTTTTTAGATCTAGGGTGAGGCGAATTTTGTCAATGACGGCTGATAACGCCCGTTCTTTTTCGGCTATTTTGGCGAGGGTTTCTTTTTGTTGTCTGAGGGCGATCGCTAGGGAAGTTTCTAGTTGTTCTTGATATTGTTTAGTTTCGCTTAATAGTTGGGCTTGGTCGATGGCAATACCTAGGTTAGAACTCACTTGGACTAAAAAGTTAATTTCTGGGTCTTCCCATTGGCGGGGGCCTGAGTTTTGATAAGCGGCTAATAATCCCCACAGAGATTCTTGATGATAAATAGCTACAATAATATAGGCTTGAGCTTGATAGCATTCTAAAATTTCGAGATAACAGGGCGAAAACCCTGCTTCGTAGACATTATTACAGACCCGAACTAGATTTTCTGGGTTAAAAATTTTCCCTTCAATCGATTTGAGATAGGTATCGCTGAGTTGAGGGTTACACAGACTCCTCACTTTGCATTGACTAAAATTGGGGTCAAGCAGGGGACTTTCACATTGCTTCGTGAGTATGGATGTCCAACCGTCGGCTGTTGCATCCGAAACAAAATGTCCACTCCAGTCTTGTTCAAAGCGATAAATGGCAACTCGATCGGCGTTGAGCAGTTTTCTTGATTCTTCGGTAGCCGTAGCAAAAATAGTGTTGATCTCAAGAGATTGCCTGATTCTGTCGATAATTTTAGCGATGGTTTGCTCTCTCTCGATTGCCCCATCAACAGCTTTGTTTAAGCTTTTTGAATGTTGTTGTTGCTGCTCATACATTTGACTTTGTTGTATTGCTATTTCTAAACAAAGAATAATTTGCTCAATCCAAAGAATTTCTTCTTCTTGCCAAAGACGAGGATGGGAGTTCTGCTCTATGATAAACAGTCCCCATAATTGCTGGTTTTGAAAGAGCGGAAAGATTGCCAGTTTTTGATCGTTTATTGTTTGGCCAAGATAACAAGAACTATGATTGAAGTTAAATTTATTTGGGTCTTGTAAACTTTCTCTTGACTCATTTTTGGCATAATGAGCATACATTTCTCCCAATTTATTTTCTAGATTTGACCTTTGTTTAGAAAATAGATGGTGGGTTCTCCATTTTTTCTTAATAAATTCTTTTTTATTTCCTCCTAATTGTTCTACATTAAAGTTAAATTGATCAACAGCCACTTGATTTACTTTGAGTAATTGCTGAACTTCAAAGATAATAGATTGGAGAATACCATCTAAATTATCTAATCTTTGGAGTTCGCTGATTACTTCTAATAATGCTTTTTGCCTATCTAAATAACCAGAAGGGTAATGGGACTTAATCTCATACATTAGCGGTAAAAAAAAGTTATATACCGCTACGCGAAGGGTATTAATTGAGTACTTCTATCAAAGGTAAAAGTTATCTGCAATGATTTCTTAGCCTTTTTTGTGCTGTTCAACACCTCAATGCGTAGTTATTATTATCTATCTGTTCTTATTCTAAGGGAATTTACAGACTATTGTTATATTTTTTTGTTAATAAATTCTATCAAAACAACACCCAAGCCCTACTCTTCGGGTTTTATTCCTCTCTTAACTCGATCCTAGCTGGAGATTTCTGAACACCTTATCAATTCAGTATTTGAATTTCTAATGGTGATAGACTAACTCCCTAATCTACTGATCTGAGGAATAATCCGTTTTCGGATTGGGTGTTGCTTTTGGATAACGAGACAGATGTTAGTTTAAACAGCTTTGATAGACCTCTTTTTGTTGTTTATTGTGTACTTGGCTGTTTTGTTCTGCCAGGGAAGCTATCTGCTTCAATTACTAATGTATCAAATTATTCAGGGCTTGAACACATTTGTTACTAAACTTAATTTATTGAAGAAAAATGTCGTTTTTGTGAAGAAATGTAAAGCGAGAAAAGTTTTATGCTTGAGGTTTAATCTGGTATAGAATCCCTAAATATTCGCGATAACCACAAATGTGATCACCGCGAAAATCGAAAGAAATTGCCACTTGATTAATATAAGGATGACTAAACAGTTCTCCTTCAGATTTTAATTCAAAAACCACTGTATTTTCACTATTAGTAATGCGGTTTATTGTGACCGATAATCCTTGAGGGAAGGCGGTTTGGGAAACGTAATTAAAAAATTCTTTGGCTTTAGCTTTACCGACATTTTCTCCTTGATAGGAACCCACAGGAAACCAAAAGGTAAAATCATCAGTTAATCGTTCGAGGAAGGGTTCCCATTCTCCAGTAGCTAAACCTTGTTGAAAATCTTTAAATGCGGTTTTAGCTAGAGTAACAATTGAATTAGACATAAGATTTGGTTGATCATCTTCTCCAAAAACCTAGGGAAAGCCTCAGATCCACAGAATAATTAAAGTCCGAAAACTTAATCATCTTGCCCATCCGCGACTTTCCCTTAAAGTTATCGGTTAACCGTCAATTAACCGCGACGAGGAACAGAGGCCTCGATATTGATGCTGCCAATAGAAATCCTTCCAGCAGGATTTCCCTTAGCGCTAGAAAGGCCACGGGCCATATCTAAAAATAGAGAAGGATTGCCAGCTGTGGCTTTTTTGTCTTGGGGAACAAAACGACGGATTTCGTTTTGCCAAACGATTTGGGGGAAGCCCAAAATTGCGCGATGATAACCGTCGTAACGGGGAGATTTAAGGTTAAAGGGTACTTCTCCTAAATCCCTTCCAGGTAGGTTCCGACGACGTTGATAAGGAACGGTATCGTAGCCAAAGTTTTCTAGATACTCATCGCTATTGAGTAAGTCATCGATGAAACCACCATAACCTTTAGTGGCAACAACAATTGACCAAGCGATTTTTTCCCGTTCGCTGTAGACATCCCGTCCTAAGACACGCTGAACACATTGTTCAACAAAACGGTAGTTGCTGTTTTTTTCGTAGAAGCTGTTAATAAAGGTTTTAGACAGCAATAATCCACGAATAAAATCTCGTACAGTGATTTGTCCGTTGCGTAGTTGAGATTCAAGGAAGGGTTCCCGGTCCCAACTGAACGCATGGAAGAAAATTTGACGGTAAGCTGCTTCGATCAAATTACCCAGATCTCCTGGGGAAAGCACATTTTCCGTGGTATAGGTTGTTGGTTGTTCGTCTCCTGGGACGACGTATCCTGCCACTCGCGCATTTTGGGATTTAGGCGCGTAATCTAAAAGAGGAAGAGCCAAGTTGAACCTCCGTTATTTTACAAATTCTTAAAAACTGTAATCCTAATCATACGGGAGTTGGGGACAAGAAAGGTCATAAGGTTAACATTTATTACAAATTAAGTCGCAACTCAGATTCTCTTACCATCCCGTAATCGAATAAAATGAGTTTTTTTGTTGAGCGATCGCTTTTACCTTTTCTGAACCCTCTAGGTTGTCTTTTTCTCGTATTTCTGCACAAAAAGTTGCGGTATTGAAGCCCCCAAACCTTTTTACCGTACTGGTTCTCAGTCGTAAATCAGGAGTAACAAACCAAAATCTTTCAATGGTACTCATGGTTTCATATTCTGTGATCAAGACCAGCGCGTCTTCATGATCAAGATAATAACGTCCAGCAATGGGGACAATTTCTGCGTAACCTCTTTCCCTTAATAATAGTCCTTGACTAGGAGCATCTGCATCGGGAATTAGGGCAAAAACTGTGTTTCCCTGATGATTTTCATCATCTTTATCCCAAGCCATGGAACCATCCCAACTGACAAAAGCTCCACCAATGGCTAAACTAGGATCAACTTCATGGATTTGACAAATTTCTGTAATTTTGGGGTTTTCGGCTTCTAGGGCTTGGACAAAAATTTCTGAATTGCCAACTTCAGCCCGCCTAAAGGCTAGATGGTGGGTGGTACGTTGTGATTTCCACTTTCCTGAACTTTTTTGAAAAAATTGTAGGGCATCCACGATAGTTACAACTCCTAATTGACTCAAATTATAGTTTAAATGATTAATCAGGCCATTCCTGGGTTAGAGTTAGGGGTTGACATTGTTTAATGCGGACGGTGATATTTTGCGCCCCTTCTCCTAATAAATCTTGAATATAGCCTCCTTGATGAAATCCAGCTTCTTCTTGATCATCAAATGGACCAAAATAATACAAACATTGGGGATGAGTGGTGGAGATTTCCACCCACCAGGAAATTCCCCAAGGTTCGTCAACAACCGTCTCAGTTTTAGCTTGGGTCAAAGAAGTGCTTTCTCCTAGGGGAGTTATGGCTGTTGTTGGAGTAATATTAACAATTTTTCCGCCTAATCTTTGAATCCTCTTAATTTCTTGCTGTATCCTCTCATAAGGTACTTTAAGAAACATTTGTCCGTGACGATAGATCAAACCCTTGATTTGGCTTATTTGTCCTCTGTGGGGTTGAATGGCTATTTCATACAGAGATCCTCGACTATTTAGGTTATTATTGATCTCCATGTTGTTTGCAAGTCTTGGGTTAGTATCGAACGTTAATGAAAGCCTTCCGTGACGAGTTGCTTCTGAAAATCCAGAAGTTGTTCTTTGTTCTTGGGGGCCCTGAAGTGATCATGGCTTTCTTTAGCCTATCATGGCTTGTTGTTT
>DLXW01000332.1:5356-7528 GCA_003448685.1 Cyanothece sp. UBA12306 | reverse complement strand
AAATAGACTCAGTGACTTAATCGGTTGGCAAAAACTAAATTTTTTTAGCATTAAAATCATGTCAGGAATTATCGACACCCTAAAATCTCTAATTAAGCAACATCAAAACCAAGTCCGCAACCGAAAATTTGTTGAAGCAGTCATGGGTTCCCTTGCTTTATTAGCTTTAGCAGATGGGGAAATTAGTTTTGCTGAATTAATAGCTAGAGATTATTTTCTCGATCATGTTCAAGAATTACAAATTATTGAACCTAATGAAGCAGCAGAATTATTTCGTAGCTATGCTCAAATCATAGAAGCTGATCCCCAAACAGGACAAGATAAAGTCGCCGAAGCAGTCTCTCATTTTTGCGGAGATGAAGTTCTAGGATCTTTATTATTACGAATTTGTCAAGCTATTGCTCAATCTGATACTCAATATAGTCACCAGGAACAAGCAGTAATAGCTAAACTTGCTGAAATATTAGGACTTGAAATCTAAGCTGTTAGTCATTTAATTGATAATGCTGTTTTGATAGTTTCAGAATTAACACGATTGCTAATAATTACTTGACCAATTTCTGTCGGAAGAATAAATCGGACTTTACCCGCTTTAACTTTTTTATCGGTTTGTAAAACATTAATTATTTGTTCAATTTCTAAATCCTGAGGCATAGTAGTTGGTAAACCAACTTTAGCAATTAAATCATCTTGTCTGATCGCTTCTTTTTCGTTCCATAATGACAACTCTAGGGCAATTTTTCCGGCTGCCATCATGCCCATACCCACCGCTTCACCATGATTAATTGTTCCATATCCTGTTAAACTTTCTAGAGCGTGACCAATAGTATGTCCATAATTCAGAATAGCGCGTAACCCTGCTTCTTTTTCATCTTGGCCAACCACATCTACCTTGGCTTGACAAGAACGATTTATAATTGTTTGCAATAATTGATCACTCAAACTATCAAGATGATCAAGTTTTTCAGCCTGTTCTAACTTGGTGAATAAATCTCGATCCCAAATAACCCCATATTTAATTACTTCTGCCATTCCTGCGCGAAATTCCCGGACGGGTAAAGTCTTTAAAACTAAAGGATCGATCAATACCAAACGAGGTTGATAAAAAGCCCCAATCAGGTTTTTTCCTTGGGGATGATTGACTCCTGTTTTCCCCCCGATCGAAGCATCTACCATGGCTAAAAGCGAGGTAGGAACCTGAACAAAATTGATTCCTCTGAGCCATGTAGCAGCGGCAAAACCCGTCATATCTCCAATTACTCCTCCTCCCAAGGCTACCATAGTTGAGCCGCGTTCGAGACGATTTTCCAAGGCAATATCGTAAATTTGGGCAATGGAATCGAGAGTTTTATAGGGTTCTCCTGGGGAAATTAAATGGCTGTCGACTGCAAATCCCGATTTTTTCAGAGACTCGACCACTAAATCGCCATAATAGCCGAAAATTTCAGGGTTAGAAATAACCAGAATTTTTTTACCTAATTTGAGGGATTCTAGATAAGTCCCTAATTGACTAAGACTACCAGGGGCGATGACAATTTGATAAGAGGTATGGGGTAAAGTAACGGGAATGATTACCGACATTAGGAATAAATAACTACCGTTATAATTTTCAGGATGGGTTTTGATCAATTTTATTGATTATGTTATCATAGATTTAGAGATTACATTTATTGCCTTAAATAAAAAATATTGATCGTGTAATTAAGAGAAATATATCAAATATTTTGATCTTTTAAAATTAGAATATCAAATAACAATTAAACCATGAAATTACTATATTCTAGCATTTTCTTGGTATTTATCAACTCTGCCATTTGGACTCGATGAAGCTAAGTCAGTCAATTTGACTCAAGCGAATCTTGCTGATGCTAACTTTTTCCAAGCGAACTTATCTGAGGTGATCCTTGAACAAGCAAATTTACAACAAGCTAATCTTAGTCAAGCCAATTTACAACAAGCACAATTAAAAGGAGCTAATCTTAAAGATGCTAATCTAAAAAACGCCAATCTTAAGAATGCTAACCTAGAAAATGCTAACCTCCAAGGGGCTGATTTAAGAAAAGCTAACCTTGAAGGAATTAATTTCAAGAATGCGATCATAGATCAAACAACCCTTTGGTCAGAAAGACAAAATAACGATTATGTCCCTTGAGTAGTACAATAACAAAGAAT
>DLXW01000332.1:3746-5141 GCA_003448685.1 Cyanothece sp. UBA12306 | reverse complement strand
GTAGTACAATAACAAAGAATATTATGATTTAGGAGTCATTAATAAAAATGTCTGCTTTCACAGTTTTTGCCTTTGCAGGATACCTGATTGTCTTTACTGGAATTACCCTGGGTTTATATTTTGGCCTGCGCAACGCCAAAATTATTTAAGATTGAGATTGATCAGTCTGACCATCTCAATACGAATCAGTAAACAGTAATCATCGATCACTAGAATATGGTCAATGATTACTGTTTTGGCATTTGTTATGATAACCAATTCTCAATCCATTTTTCTGAAAACAAAATCTTTAATGAACCGTATTCCCTTCAATAGCTGGACAATTCTAGTGATCATTATTGCCACTTTAATTGCAACTCCAATTTTATTTGTTTTTGGTAGCATTTTTGCAGATTCTGGAGAAGTTTGGCAACATTTATTAGCCACTGTCCTGCAAGATTATCTGACGAACTCTTTCTTGTTAATGGTGGGAGTAGGAGTAGGAGTCCTCATTATTGGCATAGGCACAGCTTGGCTAGTTACCATGTGTCGTTTTCGGGGATCTCGTTACTTTGAATGGTTGTTATTACTTCCCTTATCTGCTCCCGCCTATTTGTTAGCTTATACCTACACCAATATGCTTGACTATTATGGACCAGTGCAGGTTAGTCTGCGTCATTGGTTTGGCTGGAATAGTGTGGGAGATTATTGGTTTCCTAACATTCGATCGTTATGGGGAGCGATCGCTATGTTAATTCTTGTACTTTATCCCTATGTTTATCTTCTAGCACGCACCGCTTTTTTAGAACAGTCTGTCTGTACCCTAGAAGCTAGTCGTTCCTTAGGCTGTACCCCTTGGCAAAGCTTTTATCAAATTGCCCTTCCTTTAGCTCGTCCTGCTATTATGGCTGGGTTGGCCTTAGTTTTGATGGAAACTCTCAACGACTTTGGAACAGTGCAGTATTTTGGGGTTAATACCTTCACAACTGGCATTTACAGCACTTGGTTTGGTTTGGGAGAAAGGGTAGCAGCAACGCAATTAGCAGCTTTTTTGATGTTATTTATTTTAGGGTTAATTGGCTTAGAATTATGGTCTCGCCGCCAAGCACGTTATTATCAAACCAGTAGTAATCAACTAAGTTTAACTCGATATTCATTAGAATCATGGCGATGCCTACTAGCTTTTTTGGCTTGTTTTTTTCCTTTTGCTTTGGGTTTTTTGGTTCCGGCTCTTTATTTACTAGAATTGGTATTATTAAATATTGCAGAAGCTTTGAATAATAATTTCTGGCAACTGGCTAGTCATAGTTTTATTCTCTCAGTTTTAACAGCGATCGCCGCTGTCATTTTGGCGTTAATTATGGCCTATGGACAGCGATTACAATCTAATCTAATCATGGGTTTGGGGGTTCGTAT
>DLXW01000332.1:2858-3505 GCA_003448685.1 Cyanothece sp. UBA12306 | reverse complement strand
GGGGGTTCGTATTGCTGCCATTGGTTATGCTATTCCAGGATCGGTCATTGCGGTGGGTATTTTAATTCCTTTGGGACGTTTGGATAATGTTATTAGTAATTTGCTAGAAGAGTTGTTGGGACTGAGAACTGGACTGTTAATTAGTGGAACTATTGTTGCTTTAATTTATGCTTATTTAGTGCGATTTCTGGCAGTAGCTTTTGGTTCTGTAGAAACAAGTTTAAGTAAAATTAAACCGAGTTTAGATGATGCAGCAAGGAGTTTAGGTTATACACCTAAGAATACCCTAATTAAGATCCATACCCCCTTAATGTCTGGGGGAATGTTAACGGCAATTATGTTAGTTTTTGTTGATGTAATGAAGGAGTTACCTGCTACTTTAGTAATTCGACCTTTTAATTTTGATACCTTAGCCATTAGGGTTTATCAATATGCCTCAGATGAACGATTAATAGACGCTGCTGCCCCTGCTTTAGCCATTGTAGCTGTTGGTCTAATACCCGTCATTTTTTTGAGCGTTCAAGTTGCTAAATCGAGGAATTGACTGGACAATTTTGGATTTTATATTTTGGGGGAAAATCCAAAATAGTTTGGTCATAATGCTTAAATCCTCATCACAAAAATTACTTCTAACTTCTGACTTCTGA
>DLXW01000332.1:1688-2668 GCA_003448685.1 Cyanothece sp. UBA12306 | reverse complement strand
ACTTCTGACTTCTGACTTCTGCTATAACTACTCTTTTCTGGTAAAACGCGATCGCAGATAAATAATGTCCCTCCTCCTACACAAAAAGGAATTGTTACTAAGTTTAATAAAGGAATACTAACTAATAGCATACATACTAAAGCAAAACCAGCACTCCCTGGCAAACTTTTCCTAATAATTCTTAATTTTTCCCGAAACTTTAGTCGTCTTCGTTCTAAAATAGCATCAAAAAAATCAAGACAAATAATTGTCGATGTCAAAGTAATTCCTCCTATAGTAGATAGCAATGTTCCTAAGACAGGAATAAAATTAAGTAAAAATAATGGTAAAGAAATTATAATAATTAAGCCTATTTTTTTGAATTCAAATAAGATTGCCCGCCAAATATCTCTAACTATTCCAACTTCTACCACTTCTACTTTTCCTATCCTTGATTTTTCTAGTTTTTCTGATAGTTGACTATACCAAGGTGCGCCTAAAATAACACCCAATTGAACTAAAATAAATCCCGTTAGAATAAATAAAATAATTCCTAATATAAACCGTACTAAAAATGTAGCCATAACCAAAATATATTCTAATCCTTTTAACCAACTAGGAAGATTAGCAATAATAGCATCTAAACGGGTTATTAAATTCTCCATTATTGATTGACTAATTTCCCAACCAACAAACATTAATCCTAGATAAAGAATAATTCCTATAATGATATTAAGCAGGATAGGAATAATAATATAAAACAACAGGTGAGAATTGGACTTAAAAACTCCTAGAAGACGAAAAGGATAACTCGCACCGGCAAAAAAGCCAAATCCACTGAGAATTGTTTTCATAATTAGGAAGTGTGGGATGTGTGGTAAGATTAATATGATCGCATTCTTTTTAAACTTTAACATCAGATAGAAGTAGACACCTTATCAAGTGTAGAGCTATTCAGTAGTTATTTTGATTTTTTAGTTATTCTAAATTCTAAATTCTAA
>DLXW01000332.1:0-1472 GCA_003448685.1 Cyanothece sp. UBA12306 | reverse complement strand
TCTAAATTCTACATTCTACATTCTACCGAGGTACGCTGTCCGTACCTCGATAATAATTAACAGAACAAGTTTCCAAAACTAGCTAAAACTAGCTAACCGGTTCAGAGACGATCAGGTTAACTTCTCGTTTGACCCGTTGTGATGGAGGCGTTACATCATAACCATTGGTCGAGAGGCCATAAACGTGCAGTTCAAAATTGTAGGCCAACATCGAACAACTAATCACAGGTGGGGGCAGTAAGTCCACATTAAAGTTTTCCTTATGGTTTGTAACTCCTGTCCAGGTATCTTCGGGATCGGGACGCACAACAGAAATTGTGCTACCTGCTACACTCGCATCCTTACCCCTTGTTCCACTGAGATGATAGGAGCGGACGTGGCCTTGGGGATCGTAGGCTGTAATGACGAACTGAATCTGGCGATCGCTTCCAAGCTGCATCGCTCCACAAGGTGTAACATTGCCCATTGAGGTACTGATGGACTCTAAACTGACATCAGGTTTACTATTGTCGATGCGCAAAATGGGCATATAGTGAACATCTCCCACTGGATTATTCGCCGCATCATAGCCTGTGATGCGCAGGGCATAGTAGCCATCGGGTTCGTTAGCAGTCATCCAGGTAATTTTGAGGCTGTGTTCATGCCAATCAGCTTCGGGTTGTGTATCAATATTTTGATAGCGTCGAGTAGTTGGGTCCGGACCTAGCACTTGGAAATCCCACCGACGCTGTGTATCATTCCACTTACGGTTGTGGAGTGGATCGGTTACTGGCTTCCAGGCAATGCTGGTACTGCTGAGATCCACGCTGGCATTGGCAACTTGAGCGATCTCAACTAAATAGCTAGCCACTGGAGGTGACTCAGCAAATAGCCCAAAAATACGCAGGCGATCGCACAAAGGCTGATGTGAGATCTTACTAATGCGATCAGGATCGCCGGTTTTAGCTGACGCATAACCATCAACAATGCGAGTTGCGTCGATGGGAAGCAGTCCTAGACTGAGAAATCGGAAGCCTTCACTTGGTTTAACACCGCTATCAACCAGAGGAATTAGATCTTCTATGGGAATGAAGTAGTCACGGCGAAAGTCTTCGGCAATATTCCAATCGACTGGTCCTTCATAGACTTCTTGCCAAATGCCATCGTCAAACTGGGAGATACGAACGCGGACATCAGGTACCCGATCTAGCCACCACCAATAGATAATCCAAGGGGTGTAGGAAAAGTCAAACTCAAAGTCATAGCTGCCGTCGGGTCCACTGTAAGCGTAGCCTAAATAGCCTTCACTAAGTGGCGGCGTTGAGTCAAGCCAAAGTATGGGTGTATCGACTTCATAAAATTCTAGCTTGGCAGCAGGCAGTGGCTCAATCGCTATTGGCATACTTCCAGCAAAAGTTGTGGCGTAAACTGTGCCTTGCAGGCGATACGTCTTGGTAACAATCAACAATAAATGAACTACGTCTAGCCGCTTC
>DLXW01000331.1 GCA_003448685.1 Cyanothece sp. UBA12306 | reverse complement strand
CTATACGGTGGGGAGTGTCAAAGCGATAGGGACATCTATGTCAGTGTCACCAGTCTCGAACTTTGTCCGTTCAGCCGATTATGCGGGCGCTAGAACTATTTTGATAAATTTGGAGCCAATTAAGCCTTCTAATCCTTACTTCCAAGAGGAGTATTTAGGACTTGCTGAAGAACTTGTGCCTCTTCTGTTTGATTCGGTTTAGCCTGCATTATCCATAAAGATTCTGGAAAATACTCGAATTGGCAATTGATAAATAATGTAGGTTAGACTGTAAAAGTTTTTTTGGAGATAATATTGATGCTTGCTCGTATTAGCACAGTAATGATAGCCACAGCTATGTCTATCTTGATCAATGTTCCTTTGTTAGCACAAGCGCGAGATTTTAGTCAAGTTAAAATCAAGACTATTCCAGTTCGTGAACAAATCTATATGTTAGAGGGAGAAGGGGGAAATATTGGAGTCTTTATCGGAGAAGATGGGGTGATTATGATCGATGATCAATTTGCCCCTTTAACAGGTAAAATTAAAGCAGCGATCGCTAAATTAAGTCAACAACCAATTAGATTTTTAATTAATACCCATTGGCATTTTGATCATACCGGTGGTAATGAAAATCTTGGCTCAGATGGAGTGGTTATTTTAGCTCATGATAATGTTCGTAAGCGGATGAGTGTAGATAATTTTATGGAAGCATTTAACCGCAAAATACCAGCCTCTCCTGATGCAGCACTTCCTATTATTACTTTCGCCAATGGAGTGACATTTCATCTTAATGGGGATACCCTCAAAGCGATTAATCCTACCCCCAATGGTCATACAGATGGCGATACTATATTACATTGGGAAAAAGCTAATGTTATACACACAGGGGACTTGTTTTTTAATGGATTCTACCCTTTCATTGATACATCCCATGGAGGTTCTCTTTCGGGGATGATTGATGGCGTGAATAAAATCCTAGCAATTACCGATCAAGACACCTTAATTATACCAGGACATGGAGCTTTATCTAATCGTCAAGAATTGATCGAATACCGTGATATGTTGATAGCTGTTCAAGCAAAAACCAAACAAGCGATCGCTGATGGCGCAAGCTTAGAGACATTTCTAAAATCCAATCCTACCGCAGAATTCGATCAAAAATGGGGTCAAGGTTTCCTCTCTCCAGAAAAATTTCAAACTATTATTTATCAAAGTGTTTCTCAAAATAAGTAGGTAGACACAATTATAGTAACCGCCAAGGTGGTTAGAATAGATCAGATCCTTATGATAATGATAAACAGTCGAGATTTAATCATCATCTTTTTGCATTCTCCATCCGTGAACCTTGTCTCAAAAGCCATGGAAAATCTAAAATCAAGGTAACAATTCCTTTGCAAAGCTTGTGGTACAAGATAACCGTTCTCAGGTTCGTCAAGTCTTAATTATTACCCTATTGCTCAATCTATTTGTGATGGGTCTCAAGGCTATTGTGGGAGTTCTAACTGGTTCTTTGAGTTTACAAGCAGATGCTCTCCATAGTGTTACCGATAGTGCTAATAATGTTTTGGGGTTAATTGCTAATCGTTTGGCTTCCCCACAACCCGATCATCATCATCCCTATGGTCATCAGAAATATGAGGGGGTAGCTGCTTTGGGAATTGCTGCTTTTTTGGCGATCGCCTGTTTTGAAATTTTCCAAGGTGCTATACACAGAATTTGGCATGGTGGCTCAGAAGTAATAGTTTCTGGAGAACAATTATGGCTGTTAATGCTTGTTCTCGGGGTCAATATTTTTGTCGCTTTTTATGAGCGTCATATTGGTCAGCAACTCAAAAGTCCTATTCTAATTGCTGATGCCTATCATACTATGAGTGATATTTGGGTAACGATAACGGTATTAGGGGGATTAGTAGGCATTTGGTTAGGAAAAGGCCTTAATATTGCTCAATTACAATGGCTAGATGTTATTCTAGCTTTTCCAGTAGCTTTTTTGGTCTTTGGCAGTGGTTTACAAGTATTACGCTCTAATTTACCCTGGTTAGTCGATGAAATGGCTGTTGCTCCTGAAGCTGTACATCAGATTGTGATGGGAGTTCCTGGAGTGATCAATTGCCATAGTATTGCTTCGCGTGGACTTCTCGGCAGACAGATATTTATTGAAATGCACATAGTGGTTGATACTCTAGATGTGGAAATAGCCCATCAAATTACTGAAGCAATAGAATCGAAATTGACAGAACGTTTTAGTCCTGTGCGGGTATTAATTCATGTTGAACCTTGGGGTTATCAGTCTGAAGAGATTAGTTTTGGCAATAGTGACTCTTGAACCTCACGGGGTGACCGGAGGTGTGGGAGGTGTGGCAATACTGCGTAGGTTTTTCCACAGATGACGCTAATTTTCCACACTTTTTCTCCTGTTTTCCACAATGGTTAAAGAATAAATTATGATGAGGTTATCAATTTATTTTGATGCTGGAGTTTTGCCAAAGCACAAGTTAACTTTTTTGTCAACATTAAAACTTATGTACTAGACAAAAAAAGTTGTCCCCTATTAATTTTATTTTTTGAGAAGTTAAAAATTTTAGGAGTTTAGCAACGACTTTGCTAGGGTTTCGCGCGACTATACCTAAAAAAAATAAGTAGAAGCCCAATATAGCACTTGTATAGTAATGATACAAAACCCCATAAACCTTGTCAATAGGTTGAAAGAACACCAAAAAATAAATCTTAATTTTGTCAAATCTTAAGCTTTCAGTTTTTTTTATTCGATAATTGAAAGCTGATTTCATAAGATTAACTTATTTGTAAGCAATACTTATAGAATCTGACGACCAGTCAAAATACCTCTAACTTCTAGCATAGCAGAGTAGGTAGGGATGATGTTTAGGGTTTGATCATTGGGAGTTAGCTCTAAGGCAATTTTAATAGCTTCTGATAGGTTTTCTTGGACTAATAATTTGAGAGGATTTTGCTGATTATTGAGGGTTTCTTGGCTATAGTTTAATCTTAAAGCCATGTCATAAACGCGATCGCCACTAACAATTAAAGTACCTCCTAAGCGAACTAATTTTTCTGTATCTACATCCCAAATCCAAGAGACATCAGTACCATCAGGAATGCGGTCGTTTAAAACTAATAAAGTAGTTGATGCTTTTCCGGCCGCTTGAAGATCATTAACAGCACGAATTGTTTCGTTCATTCCGACAGGATTTTTGGAAAGTAAAATACGAATATGTTTACCATTAAGGGTTAATTCTTCTGCTCTGCCAAAAGCTGCTCGGAAATTTTTAACTGTATCAAAAATATCGAGTTCTTCAATCCCTAATTCTTGGGCTACTAAACCCGCAGCTAGGGTATTATATTTGTTATAAACGCCAATTAATATTTGTGGCCAAACTTTGCTAGAAAATGCAGTTTTACTTTTAGTAAATCGACAACTAGGACAATTAAAATCCCCTAAATGAGAGAGATAAACACCCTGATATTCAAGGATATGTCCACAACGGGGACAATAAATAGAGTCCACCGCGTGGGGTATTTCTTCTAGATATAACTCAGGTTCATTTAAGCCAAAATAGCGAACTTGTTGAGATAACTGCTGTCCTAAATAGGAAAGGGTAGGATCATCAGCATTAAGTACAATAATAGTATCAGGAGCAAGAGGTGCTATGGCTTTTTTCCAGCGTTGACTAATAATATCTACTTCTCCATAGCGATCGAGTTGATCTCGAAATAAATTTAACCCTAAAATGATGCGAGGTTGGCATTCTTTGAGTAGTAGGGGTAAGATATTTTCATCTACTTCTAAAATGGCACAATCAGCGGTTAATTGTCCAACTAAATTGGTGTTATTTAATAATGCAGTAATTAGACCATTGATTAAATTAGCCCCAGTATCATTATGGGCAATTTTCCAGCCCTTATCTGCTAAAATTGTGCGTAATAGAAGAGATGTGGTGGTTTTGCCATTGGTTCCGACCACAAGAATTACACCTTCTCTAACTTGTTCACACAGCAGGGATAAAAGTTTGGGATGAAAACGACGAGCAATAGCTCCAGGGAGAACACTAGCTGCCCCTAAATTTAGCAACCTAACGCCATTAGTAACCGTTTTAGCCACAGCGACAGCTAAACCTAAACGAATGCGATCAACTAGATTCATTAGCTCCTATAATTTGGGTTTATTTACCCTGATATTATCAACTATTGTAAGGTAGATGTGAAGTTAGGAGCTGATGAAATCTAAATAACACACAATTCTAGCTGATTAAATTTAAACAAAGGAATATTTCTCAAACAAAGTATCTACATCGTGAACCTATGCAGTCTCAACAAAATATACCGCTTTTAATCTTAATTGATGGTCATTCCCTAGCCTTTCGTTCTTATTATGCTTTTGCTAAAGCAAGAAAAGGTCCTTTGCGCACTTCAACAGGAATTCCCACCAGCGTTTGTTTTGGGTTTCTTAATTCTTTAATTCAAGTCATTGAATCTCAAAAACCCCAATATCTAGCTATTGCTTTTGATCGCAGTGAACCAACATTTCGCCACGAAGCTGATGTGAATTATAAAGCTGATCGTCAAGAAACTCCTGAAGATTTTGTACAGGATATTGCTAACCTTCAAGAATTATTAGCTGCTTTGAATTTACAGATTATTACCTATCCAGGTTATGAAGCTGATGATGTGTTAGGAACTTTAGCTAAGCAAAGTAGTGAAGCAGGATATCGAGTAAAAATTGTGAGCGGCGATCGCGATCTTTTTCAATTGGTTGATGATCCTAAAAATATTAGTGTTTTATATTTAGAAAGAAATGCCATAAAAAGTTCATCTTCTGAAGGTTATACAGAATTTAATTCTGAAGCAGTGGAAGAAAAATTAGGCATTAAACCAGATCAAGTGATTGATTATAAAGCCTTGTGTGGTGATAAATCTGATAGCATTCCAGGAGTAAGGGGAATTGGAGAAAAAACCGCAGTTAAATTATTAAGGGAGTATGGTACTTTAGAAAATGTTTATCAAAATTTAGAGCAAATTAAAGGAGCAAACCAAAAAAAATTAAAGCAAGGGGAAAAAGAGGCGGAACATTCTCAATATTTAGCTAAAATTGTGGTTGATATTCCTCTTAATACTGATTTACAAAAGTGCAAGCTACAAGGATTTAATCTATCTTTAATACAACCTATTTTAGAAAAATTAGAACTTAATAAGTTTTTAAAACAAATCAATCAATTACAAGAGAAGTTAGGAGGGGAAGCTACAGATATAATTGAGCAAGTAATTGATAATAACAATAATAATAGTAATCAACCTCGTCAACTTTCTTTATTTGCTACTCAAAATTTAGAACAAAATCCTCAAAAAACGGCCAGAAAAAATATTGATAAAGCCTCGGTAATAAATCCTGAAATTATTACTGATATAGGAGAATTAAATAAGTTAATCAAGAGATTGAAAGAACATATAGATCCTCAAGATCCGGTTGCTTGGGATACGGAAACAACATCCCTAGAACCAAGGGATGCTGAGTTAGTGGGAATTGGTTGTTGTTGGGGGGAGAAACCGACAGATATTGCTTATATTCCTCTGGGACATTTGGAAGGAAAACAACTTAAAAAAGAAATGGTTTTAGATGCTTTAAGACCTATTTTAGAAAGCGATCAATATCCCAAAGCATTCCAGAATACAAAATTTGATCGTTTAGTTTTACATCATCAGGGAATTAATTTAAGTGGAGTGGTTTTTGATACCATGTTAGCTAGTTATGTTTTGCATCCTGAAATGAGTCATAAGCTGACTGCTTTATGTGATCTTTATGTATTAGGAATTGATCAGCCAATAGTAATGTTTACTATATGTCTTCTTCTTAAGAACAAACTTAGCCAATTCGTCCCATTTATTGTAAATAGCTATCCTCGGCCCAGAATTAGTTCTCAAGAATATAAAGACTTAGGCATCCCTAAAAGTCAAACTATTGCTAATTTAGATATTAATACTGTTGCTAATTACTGCGGAATAGATGCTTATGCTACTTTTTTATTAGTCGCCAAATTAAAGGAGAAATTACAACCAATTGCAACCTTGAAAAAACTACTTCTAGAAGTTGAACAACCTTTAGAAGTGGTTTTAGCAGAAATGGAAGATAGAGGGGTTCGCATTGATACAGATTATTTAAAAAAATTATCTGAAAAGTTAGAGGAAGATTTACAAGTTATTGAACAACAAGCATATCAAGCTGCGGGAGAAAAATTTAATTTAAGTTCTCCAAAACAACTTGGAGAAATTTTATTTGAAAAACTCGAATTGAATCGCAAAAAATCCCGTAAAACTAAAACAGGATATTCTACCGATCACGCTACTTTAGAAAAGTTGCAAGGAGATCATCCTATTATTGATCATATTTTAGAATATCGAACCCTATCAAAATTAAAATCAACCTATGTCGATGCTTTACCTGCTTTAGTTCGTACTGATACTCAACGGGTTCATACTAATTTTAATCAAACAGTAACCACCACAGGAAGACTATCTTCTTCTAATCCTAATCTCCAAAATATTCCCATTAGAACTGAATTTTCCCGTAAAATTCGTCAAGCTTTTATACCCCAAGAAAATTGGTTATTAGTCTCGGCAGATTATTCCCAAATTGAGTTAAGAATATTAGCACATTTAAGTCAAGAACCAGTATTATTAGAAGCATATCGTAATAATCAAGACGTTCATACTGTGACTGCAAAATTATTATTTGACCAAGAAAATATCACCTCAGAGGCAAGAAATTTAGGCAAAACAATTAACTTTGGGGTAATTTATGGCATGGGTGCTCAAAGATTTGCTAGAGAAGCAGGGGTAACTACAGCAGAAGGAAAAGCATTTATTAATAAGTATCGTCAAAAATATGCTCTAGTATTTGAATATTTAGAAAGGATGAAGCAAGAAGCAATTTCTAATGGTTTTGTTACTACTATTTTAGGCAGAAGACGCTATTTTAATTTTATTACTGATAGTTTAAATAAACTTCAAGGTAGTGAGCCAAAAAGCATCAAATTAGACCAATTAAATCTAAATTATGTTGATGCTCAATTGTTACGTGCTGCTGCCAATGCACCAATTCAAGGTTCAAGCGCCGATATTATTAAAGTTGCTATGATTAAAATACAAGAAATTTTAAGAAATTATCAAGCGAAATTACTTTTACAAGTTCATGATGAATTAGTATTTGAAGTTCCTCCAGATGAATGGGAAGAATTGCAAATTAAAATCAAAGAAACGATGGAAAATGCTGTTAAGCTAACAGTTCCTTTAGTGGTTGAGATTTATTCAGGTAAAAATTGGATGGAAGCAAAGTAATTATGACTCAAACCAAGTCAAATTATGAATATCAAGTCGGAGGAAGTCTCGATAGTAGCGCACCTAGTTATGTGACACGACAAGCTGACTTAGACTTTTATCAAACCTTAAAAGATGGCCAATTTTGCTATGTTCTCAACTCACGACAAATGGGTAAATCTAGTTTGCGGGTACGTACAATGCAAAGGCTACAAGCTGAGGGAACAGTTTGTGTTTGTATTGACTTAACGAGTATCGGTAAGCAGGATCTGACCCCAGAAAAATGGTATGCGGGTATTCTTTATTGTTTAGTCAGTAGTTGTGAATTGTCCTCAAAAATTAAATGGCGAGAATGGTGGAGAGAACGGAGAGATTTATTTTCCCCCGTCCAGCGTTTGGGTTTATTTATTCAAGAAATTATTTTAGTTGAAATTAAAGAGAATATTGTAATTTTTGTCGATGAAATTGATTATATTCTGAGCCATAATTTTTCCTTAGATGATTTTTTCTCATTAATTCGTTATTGTTATGAACAACGTAATAATGACCCCAATTATAAACGTCTTACCTTTGCTTTGTTAGGAGTAGCAACCCCTTCAGATTTAATTCAAGATAAAACCCAAACCCCCTTTAATATCGGCCAAGCAATTCAATTAGAAGGATTTAAAAATCAAGAAGTAGAACCGTTAATTGAGGGTTTACGAGAACAAATAGAGCATCCCCAAGCAGTAATGGCAGAAATTTTAAACTGGACTGGTGGACAGCCCTTTCTCACCCAAAAACTCTGTACTTTGGTCAGTAGGGGGGTAAATGTTGCTGAAATTGTGCAATCTTGTATTGTGGAACATTGGGAAGTTCAAGATGAACCCCAACATTTGAAAACTATTCGCGACAGACTGATCTTCAATCAAGAAAAAGCAGTACAATTGTTGGGACTATATCAAAAAATCTTACAGTTGGGAGAAATTGCTCTCGATGGCAGTACGGAACAAATGGAATTGCGACTGTCAGGTTTAGTAGTAGAAAAACAGGGGAAACTTAAAGTTTATAACCCTATTTATCAAGCGGTTTTTAACCAAAATTGGGTGGAAAAAAAGTTAAACCAGGTGCGACCCTATGCCCAAGATATCACTACTTGGATCGCTTCTAATAGTCAAGATCAGTCCTGTTTATTACAGGGATCGGAGTTACAAAATGCCTTAACTTGGGCTTTAGGAAAAAGTCTAAGCGATGAAGACTATCAATTTCTAGTTGCCAGTCAAAAATTAGCCAACCAACAAACCCAAAAATTACTAGAAGCAACAGAAAAAGCCAGCCAAATCCTAGCTAATGCTAGATCTAAGTCCAAACTTGAAGTCCTCAAAAAACGCATCAACTGGGGATGGATGCCCCTAACCGCTTCAGTCGTCACTGCACCGATCCTCATTTTACGCTTCTGTGGATTATTACAAGGGATAGAATGGAACCTATTCGATCAATTTCTGCGCTGGCGACCTCTAGAACAACCAGATGAGCGTATTGTCGTGGTTACCATTGATGAAACCGATATCAATCAGGTGGGACAGTGGCCCATTCCTGATCAGATTTTTGCCCAAGCCATTACTAAAATTAAAGACCAAAATCCTCAAGCCATAGGACTCGATATCTATCGAGATTTACCCGTAGAACCTGGACACAATCAATTAATTGAGTCGTTTCAAACCACTCCCAACTTATTTGGTATTGAGAAAATGATCGGCACGAAAATTGCCCCTGCACCCACCTTAAACCAACTCGGACAAGTGGGATTTTCTGATTTGGTAGTAGATGGGGATGGTAAGGTTCGTCGCGCTTTATTGTCGGTTATGGATGCTAATGATCGAGTCCATTATAGTTTAGCCGTACAGTTAGCTTTGTCCTATCTTCAAGAGCGCGGGATCACCCCAGAATTTCTCGATGGAAAAGGACAAAAAGTACGCTTAGGAAAAGCTATCTTTAAACGCTTGACAGGTAACGATGGGGGTTATGTGCGTACCGAGTCTGGGGGTTATCAGATTTTATTGAATTTTCGAGGTACTCAAAGGAATTTTTCGACCTTTTCTTTGAAGGAGATACTAAATAATCAAGTACCTGCTGATAGTTTCCGCGATCGCTTAGTTTTCATCGGAACGACAGCCGAAAGTATTAATGATTTATTCTATACGCCTTACAGTAGTCGATCATTGAGTTCTCCTGAAATGATGCCAGGAATCTTTCTTCATGCTAATATTGCCAGTCAAATTATTAGTTCAGCAGTCGAAGGACGACCTTTACTGCTTGTCTGGAGTGAACCTCTTGAATGGTTAGGGATTTTTTTGCTCGCTCTTGTGGGGACAACCATCAGCTGGTGGTTTAAATCTGGTGGGGCGATCGCCTGGAGTTTCATTGTTGTTAGCATAGGACTCTTGGGAGGATGCTATCTGGCCTTTTTAAAGGGTTGGTGGTTACCATTGATTCCTTCATTTCTTGCCTTGTTGGGAGCAACAGTCGCTCTATTTGTGATAACCAATAAGCAAAGGGAACAACTAATATTTAGACTTACTTTAGCCTCATTATTAGAGACGTATCAGCAGGAGAAAACCACAGGACGGATGGCCATCGAATATCTAAAACAGTCCGAAAGTAAGGATAATCAAAATTTGATTGAGCAAAGTTTGGCCAATTATCCTCAAAATCCAGAGATAATCAGTTATTAAAATCTGAGTTCAGTCCTCCTGATTGAAGAAACTCGGTCCAGATATCTATTAATTGTTGATTATTAGGCTGTGACTTTCTCGCTTGCATCAGATAAGTTAGGGCATCATACCAAATTCCTTGCTCCCCATACCAGGATGCTCGATCCAACATTGAGCCTTGTTGAATCGGATCAGCTAAAGCAACACGACGCACCCAAGAAGTCACTACCGGATCATTAGGACTAGGTCTTTTACCACAAACTAAGATTACTGCCCATTGATAAGATTTCCCTACTTCTAGGGGAGGAGAATCACCAGAAGGCTGTAGCTTGATCATCCCAGACTTTCCTGTGATGGAGATAAAGGTTTGGGAATGATGGGTGATGCCTTCTTCTTGAATACTTAACACCACTTGTTTGGCCGACGTTTCAGGTAAATAAACCCATAAAGTGGGTTTTTTGGCTAAAGTTAAGCCAAATCCTGAGCTGGGAACCAGAGGCATCATATTGTTCTTGGTAGATTCGGCATCGGTTAAATTAGCAGTTTGGGTATCTTGAGAACATTGTCCATTATTACGGGAACCAGCACTTCTGGTTCGCTTAGGTTTCATATCTTCGGGTGGTGGTTTGAATAAGACTCTAGTAACGATCTCATTAGTCTTGCTCGAACGGGTAGGTTTAGGTTCAGCTATAGCAGCTATAGCAACTAGAAGTAATAAACCTGTGGCAATTAGATTCAGTAATGGTCTGTCATTTAACATAGTCATGATTTCCTCATATTAGAGCAGCCTGACAATGTGGACTCATAGCAGAAGTCGCACAATAAAACCTGCTTTGTACAAGAGTGTAAGAGAAAAATTCTGTCCTATACCACCTTGGCAATTGCGATAAAATCTATATTAGATCATCAATCCTTAAGTCCTGATTTCCAGAAAAAACTAATTTTTCTCAACCTTCAAAATTCGGACACTTGAGATCCACCCTGATTAACCTGTCAAGTCGCTTCGCTTCAATTAAAAATAGCTCAATTAAAAATTAAAAATGAGACAATAGTCTATGTCATTATTAGGAGGATTATGGCTAATCGCTGGAAAACTTTGGTTGTTGCCCAATCAAAATCCCCTTATCAAGTCAATTCTCGCGATCAATCATGGATAGAAGTATTGGTAGATTGTCCAGGGATACAGGGATTGTATACTTACTCAATTCCTCGAGAATTAAACCTAAAACCAGGAGATATCCTGAGTATTCCTTTTGGTACTCAGATAGTCGGCGGAATTGCTATTCGTTTGGTAAGTTCTCTTCCTAATGATCTTGATCCTCAGCAAGTTCGAGATGTGGAGGATGTGATCACGGCAGGTTTCTTTCCTCCCGCTTATTGGCAATTACTCGAGATGGTATCTCAATACTATTACACTGATTTAATAACAGTAATTCGGGGGGCTTTACCTCCAGGGTTATTGGGACGATCCCAGCGTCGTTTTCGTTTGAAGCCGGACATTATTCCTCCTGGGGCAGAAACTTTTTGTAGTCCCGTGGCAGGGCAAATTTTGCAATTATTGCGATCGCAAAAAGATGGAGATTATAGCAATCAATATTTGCGTCGAGAAGTTAGGGGTGCCAGCAGAGGAATACAAGAATTGCTCAAACGGGGTTGGATTGAAAGTTATCTTGAACCGCCAAAAACCAGTCAACCGAAACAACAAAAAGCGGTTACTTTAGTAGTTGATCGTTTTCCCCTAGATTTAACCAAACGACAATTAGAAGTATTGCAAGTATTGCGTCAGCAGGGGGGAGAATGTTGGCTACAAGAATTAATTAAACTGTGTAAAACTAGTTCTCCAGTTATTAAAAAATTAGAGGAGCAAGGCTGTGTAGTTATTCAATCTCAAGAAAGATTACGGTTATTAGAACAACCTGAAGTTAATAGCGATCGTGCCAAACAATTAACTACTGCTCAAACCGAAGCTTTAAGAGTTATTCAAAAATTAGAAAGTTTTGCCGAAGTATTATTACATGGGGTAACGGGTTCAGGAAAAACCGAAGTTTATTTACAAGCGATCGCCCCACTATTAAAGCAAGGAAAATCTGCTTTAGTCTTAGTTCCTGAAATTGGTTTAACACCTCAATTAACTGATCGTTTTAGATCTCGTTTTGGCAATAAGGTTTGCGTCTATCATAGTGGATTATCCGATGGGGAAAGATATGATACTTGGCGACAAATGTTAACAGGAAAAACCCAAGTTGTTATTGGAACGCGATCGGCTATTTTTGCCCCTTTACCTAATTTAGGATTAATTATCCTCGATGAAGAACATGATTCTAGTTTTAAACAAACTCAACTTTTACCCACTTATCATGCGCGGAATGTAGCTTTATGGCGAGGCGAATTAGATAATTGTCCGGTGATTTTAGGATCAGCCACTCCTTCCTTAGAAACTTGGGTTAAAATCACAAATAATAATAAAAAACAATCTCCCTATCCCCCACGCTCTTACTACCTTTCTTTACCAAAAAGAATCCAATCTCGTCCCTTACCTCCGGTAGAAATTGTAGATATGAGACGAGAATTAAAATTAGGTAATCGTTCGATTTTTAGTCGTTCTTTACAAGATGCTTTAGAAGATCTAGAAAGGTCTAAAAAACAAGGTATTCTCTTTATTAACCGTCGAGGACATAGCACTTTTGTTTCTTGTCGCAGTTGTGGATCGGTTTTAGAATGTCCCCATTGTGATGTTTCTTTATCCTATCATTATACCCATCAAGGGGCTGCCGAATTACTCAGATGTCATTACTGTAACTATAGTCAAAGTCAACCGAAACAATGTCCTGAATGTCAGTCTCCTTACCTTAAATTTTTTGGCAGTGGAACCCAAAAAGTAACCCAAGAATTAAGCAAACTTTTTCCTAATTTACGTCCTTTACGTTTTGATAGTGATACCACGAGAACAAAGGGATCGCATCGTGCTTTATTAACCCAATTTACCCAAGGAAAAGCAGATATTTTAATAGGAACTCAAATGTTAACCAAAGGGTTAGATTTAGCCCAAGTTACTTTAGTCGGTGTTGTAGCTGCCGATGGACTATTGCACCTATCGGATTATCGGGCAGCAGAAAGGGCATTTCAAACCTTAACTCAGGTTGCAGGAAGAGCAGGAAGGGGTGATGATCCTGGTAGGGTAATCATTCAAACCTATTCCCCTGAACATCCGGTAATTCAATCAGTTCAAAAACATGATTATCAGGGTTTTATTGATGCTGAATTACCCCAAAGAGAAGCGTTAAGCTATCCTCCCTATGGACGATTAATTTTAATTAGATTGAGTGGAACTGATGGGGTAGAAGTGCAACAAACGGCAGAAGCTTTAGGGGATATTTGTGGGGATAAAGTAGGAGAAGGGTGTGAGATTTTAGGACCTGCACCAGCAACTATTATGCGGATAGCAAGGCGTTATCGCTGGCATATTTTATTGAAGTTTGAGCCTGATTATGAGGTAACTATACCAGATATTAATGAATTAAAAAAGGTCTGTCCTCAATCAGTTAGTTTAAGTTTAGATGTTGATCCTATGAGGATTGATTAGATTAAGATAAAATAGCTATGAGTCACGTATCAGAGCAAATGCCCGCAGACAATATTGTCAATACCGAAGGAAATAAACTATTTCAATGGCTTCGGGTTTTACTGTTAGTTTATCTTTTGGTAGTTGCAGTAGGCATGATCGGGTCAGGATTTAAAGCAGCAACAGGAGAGCAAGCGCAGGAACTATTTGCCTTTGCCACCAATCCCTTTTTAGGGTTAATTGTAGGGACTGTTGCCACTGCACTTATCCAGTCTTCAAGTACGGTTAGTTCCATTATTGTGGGGTTAGTAGCAGGGGGTTTACCTGTAGCCACGGCTATTCCTATGGTTATGGGTTCAAATATAGGTACTAGTATTACTAATACTTTAGTTAGTTTAGGTAACATTGGCGATAAAAGTGAATTTAAAAGAGCCTTTGCTGCTGCTACCATTCATGATTTTTTCAACTTGGTTAACGTTGTTATTTTTCTACCCCTAGAAATTATTTTTCATCCTCTAGAAAAAATATCTTATTTTCTGGCTCAAAATTTGTATGGTGGTAGTTCTTTAAGTCTTAATAATTTGAATTTCGTCAAGACAGCCACCCAACCAATGGTAAATTTAGGCAAAGGAATTACTCACTTTTTTCCTTCTCCTTTTGATGGCATAGCCTTAATTATTCTCGGTGTTGCTGTCATTTTCTTCACCATTGGTTTCATTAGCAAACTGCTCAAAATTTTGATGGTAGGTCGTGTCAAAGATATCCTTCATACTGCCATTGGGAGAGGACCCATTGCTGGTATTGCAGCAGGAACCTTAATGACGATTCTAGTTCAATCTTCTTCTACTACTACCAGTTTAATGGTTCCACTAGCGGGGTCAGGAGTGTTTTACTTAGAGCAAATCTATCCTTTTACTCTTGGAGCAAATATTGGTACTTGCATCACAGCTTTATTAGCGGCTACGGCTGTATCTGGGGCTGAAGCCATTCCTGCTTTAGAAATTGCCTTGGTTCATCTTCTTTACAATGTCTTCGGAGTAGTGATCATTTATAGCATTCCCTTTCTTTGTGGGGTACCTCTAATTTGTGCTAAAACCCTAGGGGCTGTAGCAAGTGAGAAAAAATACTTAGCCTTTGTTTATATTATCGGTGTATTTTTTGTCATTCCTGGTATTTGTTTAGGGATTTCAGTGATTTTTTAACAGCAATTTTTATGATGGTTAACTTGTATTTTTAATATTGTGTCAAAGAATCTTTTCTAATCCGTAAACCAAAGATTGTAATTGAGTCACTTGGCGAATAGAAAGGAGAACACCAGCCATATAACAAGAGCGATCGCTAGTATCATGGCGTAAAGTATAAATCTCTCCTTTGGCACCAAAAATGACCTCTTGGTGGGCAATTAATCCAGGTAAACGTACACTATGGATTCTAATATTATCATCAACTAAAGCTCCTTTTGCTCCGGTAATTGTTTCCGTTTCTTTCACCACAGGAGGATTATAAGTTTTCCCTAAACCTGATAACATTTGAGCCGTTTTAATTGCCGTTCCACTGGGTGCATCTGCTTTTTGATTGTGGTGCAGTTCAAGAATTTCTACGTGATCAAAATATTGGGAAGCTTGCACAGCAGCCTGTTGCAATAATACCATGCCAATGGAAAAATTAGGCACAATTAAGCATCCTGTACTCGCTTTTTCGGCAAATTCTGCTAAATCTTTCAGTTGTTCCTCTGTTAAACCCGTCGTACCCACCACAGGACGAACTCCATAGGCGATCGCACTGCGAACATTTTCATAAACACCATCGGGGTGGGTAAAATCTACCATTACCCCTTGTATCTTCTCCTGGGTAGCTAAAACTAAAATACTCTGTAAATCATCGATAATAGGTACTTCTAAGGCACCACAACCAGCTATTTCCCCCACATCTTTTCCAAGATAGTCCTGATTATGATCTACTGCTCCCACTAACATCATATCCTCAGCTTGGGCGACAGCTTTAATCACCTCACGCCCCATTTTACCTGCTGCCCCATTAACTACTACTGGAATTAGAGAATCAGTTGTCATTTAAAAATCTGTCCTTAGTAATCTAATCTTTTGTATTTTACCCTAAAAAAGGAAACTTCAAGAAGTCAGAAGTTCCTCCCTACGCTGCGACGTGATTGCGCAGAAGGATCAATTAGAAGTAAAAAGTCTTAACTGTTCTAAAAAATTAGGTTTGTACTGCAATGAATTTTTTGATTGTCAATGGTTAATTTTTATCAACCAATTGCTCAATCTCCCATAATTTCAATTAATCGTATTCCTAACATTCCCAATAAGCCATAAATTAAAATTGCAACGATGATATTAATGTCAATGAAACTATTGTCATTGAGGGTTATATCGTTAATTGACACTCCCCACCGTA
>DLXW01000273.1:14256-14836 GCA_003448685.1 Cyanothece sp. UBA12306 | reverse complement strand
CAATTAACACCGTATTGAATTTAATCTTAAGTTCATTATTGAGGGAAACAAAATATTGCAATTTTCGCCCAATAATTTCTCGCTGGTTAATTAAATAAATACTAATTAAAGTTAAGACTACGCCAAACCATTGAAAGGGAGTTAAAACCTCACCTAAAAACAAATTACCAAAGGTTAAAGCAAAAACAGGAGTCAAAAAAGTCAAAGAACTTAGGCTTGTTAAATTACCTTTAGAGGCTAAATAGAAAAAGATCCCGTAAGATATTGCACTACCAAATACAGTAGCATAGCTTAAAGCTAACCATCCATTGAGATTAATCTCATTCCATTGGCCAGATTCTAAAATTCCTGAACCCAAAAACAGGGGAAGTCCTCCCAAAATCATATGCCATCCCGTAGCAACTACAGCATCAGTGTGACGACTTACATAGGGAATACAAACTGTTCCAGCAGCCATAGAAAGAGACGCTAATAACATTAATAATTCCCCACTTTTAAAGAGATCTTGCCAATTAAAAGAAACCGCAATTGCATGAGTTTCCCAAAGACTTTGAAACCACTCTTGGGGCAGTCCAATTAA
>DLXW01000273.1:13648-14082 GCA_003448685.1 Cyanothece sp. UBA12306 | reverse complement strand
TGGAACAGTTTGTATTCCCGCAGTCCAATTAAACTAATGCCTACAATGCCGATTCCCAGTCCAATTCCTCCCCAAATCCCGATAATTTCTCCAAATAACCAACTAGACATTAAAGCAACTGCTAAAGGTTGAGAATCAATTATCACTGAGCCTAATCCTGCTCCTGTTCTCATTAATCCTGCGGCTAGAAACCCCTGAAACATTGTCCCATCTAATAAGGCAAATAAGGCTATCCAAAGCCAAGCTTTGAGGGTTTTAGGTTGAGGAAGACCTAAAATTGAAGCAACTATTAGGACTAAAATCCCCGCAGGAACTAAGCGGACTCCGGCCATAAAAAGAGGAGTTGTGTGGGGAATAACTCCCTTCATGGCAACCATGGCGGTTCCCCAGAGGAAAAAAGGCGCGATTAGCAGTAAGGAAGACTTTAAAGAAAG
>DLXW01000273.1:6390-13388 GCA_003448685.1 Cyanothece sp. UBA12306 | reverse complement strand
AGGATTTGCTAAAATTAAAGTTCATAAAAAGTTTATTAAACAAGTTTCTTTAGTATAGCTTAACAAATGGGTTACAGATATTTGTAACATAACCATTTTGCTGATGATAATAGTCAAAGCTGTGTTACTCTTTATATCTACAAGAAAAATACTATAGTTTTAGTCTTTATAATAGTTTTTAATCTCAACAAGCATAATTGATTATTGAGCATAATATAAGCAACAATGAACCAGACAAAAACATTACAATTAAATTTACCAATTAGACTAATAAATCAGAGTAATAAGTTTAATTTTGTTGATTTATTTGCTGGGATTGGTGGATTTAGAATTCCCTTGGAAAAG
Source organism: Cyanothece sp. UBA12306 (assembly GCA_003448685.1). GTDB lineage: Bacteria > Cyanobacteriota > Cyanobacteriia > Cyanobacteriales > Microcystaceae > Rippkaea. Next base: position 13,043 of record DLXW01000273.1, on the reverse strand, counting down.
TTAGGGGGAAATTGTTTAGGTTATTCAGAAATAGATCGCAAAGCAATTCAAGTTTACCGTAAAAATTTTATTAGCTATTTGAATGACAATGAGATCAGTTTAGGGGATGTTAGTAAAATAACTAATCTTCCTAATAATCTTGATATTATCGTTGGTGGTGTGCCTTGTCAACCTTGGTCTGTAGCTGGTCGTTTGAGGGGATTTGATGACCCACGGGGACAACTTTGGTTTGATGTTATTCGTTTAGTGCATCAAAGTCAACCCAAGAGTTTTATTTTTGAAAATGTTAGGGGTTTAGTAAATCCTTCTAATCAAGAAAATTTTCAAATTTTATTAAATAAATTAGAAAATATTGGTTATTGTGTTAAATGGAAGTTAATTAATTCTTATGATTTTGGATTACCCCAAAATCGAGAAAGAGTATTTATTGTTGGTATTAGAAATGACTTAGAAAATTCCCAAGAATATCGCTTTCCCAATGCTTTAAATATAAAACCTAAAGTTATAGACATTATTGATGATATCAAAGATTTTGAAACTGTTCAAAAAGTCAAATTAGATGTCAACACATTATTTGGTGGTTCAGTTCCTCCTTCAAGAACTCGATTTCAAAAAGATGATGAACTTAATGACTTTTTTATCTTTTCTGATCTCAGAAATGGTCATACAACTATCCATTCTTGGGATATCATAAAAACTAGCAACCGAGAAAAAATGATTTGTTTAACCCTCTTAAAAAATAGAAGACGTAAAAAATATGGACCTAAAGATGGGAATCCTTTGTCTTATGAGAATTTAGCAGAGTTAATTCCCCAGCTTAAAGTTACTGAATTGGAAAAATTAGTTAGTAAAAATATTTTCCGCACAACCATTGATAATAAATATGAATTTGTTAATTCAAAAAATATGTCAGGTATTCAAGGAGTATATCGGATAGTATTACCAAATTCAGATATTATGCCAACTTTAACAGCAACAGGGGCTAAAGATTTTATTGCTACAGAATGTATTTATGCTGATAATCCAGAAGATTATAAAAAACTATTTATTGACAAAATTTACCGCAAGAAAAAGTTTAAAGCAATTACTGCTAAATATGCTTGTAGACTGCAAGGTTTTCCTGATTGGTTTATTTTTCATGAACAAGAAGAAATTGCTAAAAAGCAATTTGGTAATGCCGTTTCAGTTCCTGTAGTTTATCATATAGCTAAACAATTACTTAAGACTATTAATATTATATAGAGAATCATTTGATAAAAAATTATTGATTGAAAAATTTAGTAAATTCTTGACCAAAGTTTTCTTGACCTAATTCAATGAAAATTTGGCGTATATCATTCCAGGTGTTTGTTTTTCCTGAGCAAAAATCCCAAAACTCATCTTGAACCCAAGCATCTTTATGTTCTTCTAACGGGTAAACTTTTGCAGCATTTGCGTACCACCAAGATTTATTGGCATAAGGATTAAAAGGAAAAGCAATTCGAGCTTCAATTTCGACTAATGGAGCTTGACACAAGCGATAAGCATACCATTCTAATAGTTGTAAGTTTAAATCTAGTCCAGCTCTTTTATTAGGTTGATTTGTCTTAATATCAAAAACATATTCTTTATCATCTTTGATTAGATATATATCTACTCCCTTTCCGCTGGGAGGATTTATGTAGCTTAAACCACTTTTATCTATACTATTTATGAGTTCTTTTAAACGATTAACACATGCCTCCATAGATAATTGTTCAGTTTTGCATTCTCTTAATCTTTTTAATTCAGAAATTTCATCCTGTAGGAGCTTAGGAAAAGGATCAGGCATCAAAAGAGGACGATCAACAATGGTAAATCCGTTTGACTGTGCTAAGGTTTTAGCCACAGGCTCCCAAACCGTTGTGCCTAAACTTGTTTCTAATCCACCGATTAAGGACCTAATACGACGTTCTACAGGAAAAATATAATCAAGTACATGAAATGTTGTAACTTTCTTATTTTTAAAAAACTTACGGATAGACTTTTTAAGTGCCGTTTTAATTTCGATTTTTAAAGTTTGGTCTATCATTTATTGTTTCCAAGAATAACTAATATAAATTACGATCAATATTTTATGAGATTTATGGTGATTAAAATTTGTTTTCATAACGAATAATTGCCTCATTAAATGAATAGTCATAAGAAAAACGAATTAAAGCATCACCTTCAAGTTCATAAACTGTTTCTAAAACTGGATATAAGCGTAAATTACCCAAACCATTTTCCTTACTTTTTTGATTAGCAGTTTCATTAAGATCAAAAATCCAATCTTGTAAAAAGGGGAAGACTACTAGTGCAACTTGAGGCAATCCTGCTTCTACCAATTGAGCAGAATTTTGTTGTTGCAACTGTTCTATTACATCAGTTAATTGTGGACTAAAAAGAGTAATTAATTCAGCATTACTTAGACGAGGACTACTAGAAAAAGAAACAATAGGGGATTGCAATAATTCTCGAATAGAATTCCCTCCTAAATTACTAATCCTAATACACTCAGCTATTCGCGTTAATTTATTAGGATCAATAGCTGAGGATTCAGGAATAGGAAGATTATTATTTGCTCTAATGTTACATACATTATCTAATTGATTACCAAGATTAGGAAGTAATTGATTAGCATCTCCTTGAATTCCTAGGGTAATTTCTACTGATTTTGAGCGACCACTTTGAACAATATCATCAGTGATTTCATTATCTTTAATAGTCTGCAGAGAGACGGTTAAAATATATAATTTTAATCTAAGATCAATATAAGGATTAAGCAATCCCTTGTCTGGTAAAAAATTGATAGTATTATTATATTGACGACTTAAAAAAACAGAGGTAACAGGAAGCTCAATTTTACCTCGATTAACCTGAACACTTCCCGAAGGTTTTAAAGCTAGTATTCCTGGTAATGAAAAGCTATTTAATTGACCATTTAAACTTAAATCTCCATTAACATTAAAAAAGAACTTTGGACTGATTTTTCTTTGTTCAAGGGTTACTTGATCAATCAATATTCTCAAATTATCTAGCTGCGGTGGAATGATAGCACCTTTTGAGGGACTAATACGTCCTATCCATTGCTCAATTAAGGGAGAAGTTGTATCTTGTGGGGTAACTTCAGGGATTAATATCTTTCCTTGATTGAATCTAATTTCTCCTCCAATCTTAGGACTAAGAAGAGAACCGTTAATCAAGATTTTGCCATTAGCAATACCTTGATATAATCCTGCTGAATTAACTTTATCTTGAGTAAAAGCTACGGTTAGAGGAATTATTGTTTCAAGATCTTGAGAAACTGGGTTAAATAGGGGTAATACCCCTGTAGTTCTTATAGCTACTTCTCCAATTTGTCCGAATAATTGTCCGATTTGAATTCTTCCATTTTGTAAAGCAATTTTTCCACTTAGGGTTAAATTATCAGGAAGTAAATTAGTTTTAAATATTGTTTGATCGAAATCTAAAATTGCTTTAGTAGTATCATCTAAATTAATTTTAATTTTATCTTGAATTAAGACTTGTCCATTAAGGTTAACATCAATTTTTCCAGTTCCTCCTAACCAGATTAGTTTTTCTTGGGTTAGGGTTTCTAATAAAGATAATGCTTCATTTTCTATTTGAGTATTAATTTGAAATTTATCATTATAGTTAGCAACAATTGGAAAGGGTAAATTAGCTGAAACTTTTAAATAATCTGGTTCTTTAATTTGTACTTTCAGTTGAGCATCATCATAGATGAAATCGCCGATAAATTTATCTTTAATTAATCTGGCATAAATTGATCCATCACTAAACTCAAATTTTCCTTTAATTTCTGGTTCTGTTAATAGTCCATTGAGACTTCCTTCTAGATTAATATTGCCATTTAGATCCCCAGGAATAACAATTAAACTACGTACAGTATCCAAAGATAGATTTTCAAAACTAAAGGTTGAATTTTTAATATAAAATTGATTATTATTATAAGTTAAAGCTAGGTTACCTTTAGTAATACTTGAACCTAGCTTTAGGGTAGGATTAAACTCAATTATACCATTTTTTAAACTACCTGTAATAGCTAATTTTTCAATGGGTATTACCTGCGCACCTTCCATAATAAATCCCAATGATTTGATAATATTAGGACTAGAAGGTTGTGGAGTCCATTGCCATCTATTACCTTCAAATTCTAATGACATTTCAGGATCTTGTAATGTTCCAGATAAAGCAAATTTTGCCGAAAAATCTCCTCGAAGATCTAATTCTTTAGGGATGTCCCCAGCTTGTCTTTTAGCGGCAATTTCTCGAATTATTTGTTCATTTTTCCAGAACTGGTTAACTTGTTCTGACAAGGGTAAATTAGAACCAATAATTGGCTGTATCTCAACTTCTGTTGAATCTGCTAAGATATTTTTTTTGAGTTGTATGATACGCCATAAACTATCTAAATCAAATATTTTAAAAGCTGTTAAAACATCTTGAATATATCCTTTGTTAATTTTTAATTTTCCTTCAATTTCTCTAGTTTTTAAGTTTAATATACCAACCACATCATAGAGACTTTCTCCTAAATTTAAGGTTGCGTTTTGCAAAATAATTTTTTCGTTTTCATATACCCAATTAGCTGTAAAACTTTCTCCAAAAATTTTACCAAAACTTGGATTTAAAACATTTATACTTCCATCTCCTTTCAAGGTTAAGGGGTCAATTTGTAAGTTTAAATTGATTGTTCCTCCTAAATAATCAGTTAATCCATAGTCACTGATGGGAGCAATTTTTAAAAATTCTAATGGTACATTTTCTACTTTAGTTATCAATCTATCATCTTCAAGCTTTCCTTGGACAAGGAGAGGAGAAGAATTATTCTTACTTTGTCTTATTTCAAAATTTTCTGGAACATAAGGCAATAAACAATTTGCTTTATTGCAACGATTAAATATAGCTGCAATAACATCTTCTTTTCCTGATAATTTAATTGAAAATTGTTCTCCTGTAGCAATTTTTATTGGTCCACTTAAGCTAGGTTCAAAAATACGATTATTAATAATTAAATCTGATAATTTTACCTTTCCTTTTAACTGTAAACTTTCTTGTTTTAAAGGTAAAAAAAAGATATTTTTACCAACTAATTGTCCTTGAAAATCTGCTGTTCCTGACAAATTAATGTCTTCTGGCAATAGTTGTCTTTTAATAGGTAGTTTGGCTAATATTTGAGTAACTGGCAAGGTTCTAAGATCAGCCTGAGTATCTAGATTTAGGTTAATATTTTGAATGTTAGGTTTTGTCCATAGATTAGAAATGAGTAAATTACCATTAGCATTTAATTGTTGTTCTCCCATTTCCAGGTAAATTAAATTAGCTTGAAGAGGCAGTAAAGATTGGGATAATAATAGATTATTAATGTTTCCTGATAAATTAATCTTGGCATTTATTGGTTCTAATTTATCTGATTTTAATAGGAGTCCATCCCAAGTTGATAAATCAATACTATTAGCTAAAATTTGACTTGTCCATTGATTATTAAGTAACTTAGTTGATGTCTTCACTTCTCCCTTAGCAATTTCTAGTTTAAGTTGAGATTTACCTTGAAAATTATGAAAATTTAGTGCAATTAAATCCTCTAAGTTACCCATGAGATCTAGTTGAGTTTCTTTCAACACTATTGGGGTTGATATTTGGGGTAAAATACTCGACAATATTAGAGGAGTAGCAGTAGCATTAATAGTTATTTTTCCTTGGTTTAACTGACTAATTGCTGTGACAGTTCCATCAGCAATTGCTAGTTGAGTATTAGTCTTAATTTGAAGATCATTAAAGTTAGGATTTTTACCTAAAGATAACAGCGATCGCCAATTTCCTAAAACTTCAATTTCACTATTAGTTAATTTAACAGGTATGGGTAATCTAGGTAATAATTGATTAAGAGATAAAGGGGTAATCTTAGCAACTCCTTCAAATAATCCATTTTCTAAGCTTATTGCTGTATTTAAAGTACCTTCAGCAATGGATAATTTGACGGTACTATTAGCTTGAATATAATCTAAATTTATCTTTGAATTTTGCCAAATCTTAGCTAGATTACCCGATAAATCAATTCTAGATTTCTTTAGGGTAATAGGTAGAGAAAAATTAGTTAATGATGTGGCAACAGGAATTTCTAAACCAGTGATTGATGTTTTGAGATTATTTTGCTGTAACTGACTATTAATAATGAGGTTTCCTTGATCTATTCCTACAGCTAAATTCAGGGATAAATTAACTCCTTTGCTTCCTGGTTTATTACTATCTCCATTAATTCTAATATTAGCAGTTTCTAAAGTAATATTATCAGGACATTTCCATTGTATATTTTGACAGATAATTGATGCAAAAGGGTTTAAGGATAATGATTGAGAACTTATATAAACCTGCCATTTTTTATTGAGCAAGTTTCCACTTACATTAAAGTTTATTTTACCCTCATCAATAGTCAAAACAGTATCTCTAATGATTAGATTATTTTTTTGTATTAAAATCTTACCTTGCTTAGTAAAATTAGTGTTATTATTTTTGATATTCCCTGAATTTTGCCACGTTATTAAACCCTTTGGATTTTGCAATGTACCTCTGATATTTCCTTCGCTTTTAAATTGGTCTAAACTAATCAATTGGGGTAACTGATAGTAATC
>DLXW01000273.1:5970-6167 GCA_003448685.1 Cyanothece sp. UBA12306 | reverse complement strand
TAGGTAACTGGGTCTCAAAATTTAATTGAAAGGGAACTTTTTCCCAATTTACAAGATCAAATTTACTGGAATTTTTAAGTAAATTAGGTTGAAGAATTCCCTTGGCTTTAATTTGCCCCCCAACCTGAGGTTTTATTGATAAATTTTGGACAAAAAAATCATTAAAATCTGTTTTAAAATCAAGATAAATTTCTTTA
>DLXW01000273.1:1490-5777 GCA_003448685.1 Cyanothece sp. UBA12306 | reverse complement strand
CAAGATAAATTTCTTTGAATTTAGTTTGAGCAATCGTAAAATTATTTTTATTAATTATTTTTCCTTTTAATAAAAGATTCTTCAGCGTTCCCGTTAAATTTAAGTTAGCTTCTAATTCTCCTTGAAACTTAAATGGCAAAGCAACCGGTAAAATTTGATTGAGATTAGTTCCAGTCAAATCATTAATATTAATAGTAAAATTACTACCGTTTTTCCAATCATATTCCCCCTGAAGATTAGCTTTGATTTTGCCCAAACTAAATTGAGCTTGATTAACTAACATTTTGCTTCCTTTAAAAGAGATGTTAGCCAAAGCTTCAAAGGGTTTAGTTAAAGGCTCAATTCTACCTTGAATATTACTTAAATCAAGGTTACCTTGCCCTTGAATTTCTTGTAAATTTTTAAGAGAAGGAGTATTAAAATTGAGATTTGCCTGAAGATCACCGCTACTCAAAGCAAAGGGAAAATTAACTATAAAAGAAGTTAACTGACTAAAATCTAACTTATCAACCGTAAGTTTTACCTGACTTTCTCTTGTGTCAACAACTGTTTCTCCCTGAAGATTAACTTGACTATCGAGTAAAGCTAAATTAAAATCATATTGTAACTTGGCTAAGTCTTGTTCAAAATATTTAGCTTGACCATTAAGTTTAATTTTAAAGGGTTTGGTTGCACCATAAGCCAAGATATCTAAATCAGCATTTTTAACCTGCAATATTAGCTCTAAGTTAATGGGAATATTGATTTTTTTTACTTCGATATTAAATAAATGTCCTTGAGGATATTGAGAGATATTAACATCAATATTTTCGGTAGTAATTTTAATCGGTAAAGTCTGCTTGAACAAAACAGCAAGAGGATTAAAATCAACAATAACTTTACTTATTGTTAGCTGGTTAGGATGTTCAGGAGTAGCTGGAACAGAAATAGATGTTAAGGCTAAATGAGTTGGAGAAAAACCTTGTAATTCACCAATTTCGAGGGGACGATCAATCAATTGACTCCCCTGATTTTCTAACCAAAGGGGAAGATATTCCTTAAGAAACAGACGTAAACCCGTATAGCCAATCAAAACTATGGTTACAGAACTAACCCCAATAGCAATATTAGTAGGTCTTTGAGCAATTCTCAACAGACGGCGAACTAATCGAGACGGAAAATTTCGAGGTTTTGGCGACTGACTCATAGTGTGCTAGAAAATTGAAGAGGATACTTTCGGTGTGAGGAGGCAACCGCAAAAAAATATTTTGTCACTAATGTAACCTATTCAATTAGGGAATTAAAATAATTGATGAGCCAGAAACGACAATATGCCTCACAATAAATAAAGAACACCAAAGGAGTAACCCATCCCATGTTGGCATACATCCTAGCGATCGCCATCGCCATCCCCAGCTTAAGTCTATATCTATCCGCTTTCTTTTTACCAGAACTGCATCGTCAAGACGATTTTCTCTGGAGTGGAATTGGTCTATTTTATGCCCTAGTATTATGGATGTGTGCGCCCCTAATTACGGGTGGAATTCTCTTGGGACAAGCAGCTTCTGCTATTCTAATTCTATCCTTTGGCTGGCAAACTGTTCGTCTGAGAAGGGCGATCGCTCATCCTCAAGAACAAACTGATATTCAAGGATTTTCTTTTCTCAATTGGCTAAAAAGTCGCTTTGGTTCAAAAAGTCAGCCCCAAGCTGTACCTCTTACCTCACCATTAGAAGAAAATACTACCCCAATTCCTGAAACTATTCCTGAAACCACTACCGAAAAATTACCGACTGAACTAGAAACGACTAAGGAAAGTTCCGAAACCTTTATTGAAGAAACTGAAGCAGTCATTCCTCAATCTCAGTTCAAAGAAACGGTAGAGGAAACGGTAGAGGAAACAACAGAAGATCTAGCTTCTTTAGACACAGAAGTTACTGCTTCTTCTCCTATGGAAGAAACTAAGGAACCCCCAATTATTACTCAAGAAGAATCTCAGCCGGAAATTAAGGAAAAAAAGGGATTTTCTCTAAAATCTTTATTTAGCTTTGGCAAATCTAAGGCTGAACCTCAACCGAAATCTACCACTCAAGCTTTAGATACTTCAGAATTAGACACAGAAAATGAAGACGAATTACTAGAAGCCACTGAAGAGAAACTCGAAGTTATAGTAGACCAAGAAGAGCAAACAGCAGAAAAAGTTTCAGAGAATAAATCTTCTTCTAATCAACCTGTGGTTGAACCAGTAAATGAGGAAATATCACTACAATCTCTAGAAGAAGAATCTTCCGAAGATCTAGCTTCATTTTTACTAGAAGATGAAGAAAAAACTACTAATGAAAGCTATGAAATAGATTTTGAGGATTTTGTTGCTGAGGATGATACCGAAACAGTTATTGACAATTATCAGCCTAAAAATAACCAATCTCCCGAAATTGAAGCAATAGAAACAACCCTTAAAAAAGTCGAAGGCAAGGAAGAATTAGATAATGTTTCTTCAGAAAGTTCTGATCAATCTTCTGAAACACCAAAATCGAACGAGTAAAAAAAAGGATTCAAAAGGCTAGTTTTCTGCGAAAGTTTAGGCTTTATCAGCTTTAATTGGGTGAATTATTAACAATCACTTCAGGTGAAGTTGAAGGTGTTTCAGGAACCTGGGCTACTTTGTTGGTTGAAAAAACGAAGGAAAAAAGTGTCATCCCTACACAAGTACCTGTCGCTAAAACAGCTAACTGATGAATCGTCCTATCCATAAGATCTCTATTAAGTGAATTCCGGTAGCTAAATACTAACAGATATAAGTATATTTGTCTAGATCTATTTTTCGGCAATATTGAACAATTGCGTAAATCACGAATATTTCTCTTTCTTACGATCACTAATCAGGCCTGATGTTTTGTTAACAAGTTACACTAGAGGTTACAAGCCTTTACTCGAGAAAAGAAAGCTACCCTTACCTCTAGGGGATTTTCTCCCCACCACCCATAGGAAGGAAATTGTCCATCGGGGGCAGATAAATCAAAAGTCGAGGAGTCGTAGTTTTCAAACTTTTCTCCCTTACGCCAGCCAACGCGATCAGCAAAGGTTCTCCACTTCTCACCAGATTGTTTTGGACTACCACATTCTTCCCAGATCTCTTTCTGTCTACTAAAGCCGAAGTAACCGTTACTATATTTGATCCAAAGTTTATCAATAGTGCATAAGACATCACAGGGTAAATGATCAATATCTTGAAGTTCTAGAAATTGTCCTTCTTGTTTCCCAACGGTTTGAATCATCAGACGATATGTTTCAAAATCTGCATCTCTAAATTTCTGTGCTGCTAGAAATTTTTCAAGCTTCTTATAGTTATTATCAATACTATAATCACTTTTTAGTTCTCTATTTGATGCGGTATTATTTTGTCCAGAAGATTGTAAAGTTTTAATTTGCTGTTGTAACTGATTGATTAATAATTCTTGATCTTTAAGTTCTTCTTGTAACTGTTGAATTAGCTCTTTTTGTAAAGAATCTGCTTGGTTTAATTGAGATTTCCAAGATTTAAACTTAGTAATAAATTGATTAAGCTTAGCATCTTTTCTAGGGTTTATTTCTTGTGAAAGTTTAAGACTTGAAGCTAACTGATTGACCATATCAGTCATTCTATAAGAAGGATTTTCATCTTCTATTGACACCCCTGGAAAATCCTTGAGTGGACCTGGTAAATCATCATAGGTAAGCTCAGGCCCCAGGATTGGTATGATTAACTTATTTGTAGACCATGCTGAACCTAGCTCGAATAAAACCCAAGTAGAGCGTAAGCTATCTTGAGTTATTAAAGAAATTAGCCCTGTAGTTTGGTTTAAATCTCTTTTGAGTTGCTCACTTATGGATGTACCAAAAGGCAATTGATGACCAGGAAGTGAAGTACAACGGATGTCATCAGGTCTTAAGTCTAATGCAGCCAGAAAAAAATCAACAAGCGCAGAGGCTATCTCTTCATCCGAGTGACTATGTGAAATGAAAATACGTGTCATAAATTCTTCTATATTATTTGCTTAGCTTCCAATGGGACTTATTCTTTGAGCAACTTCTCAATTAAGATTAACGAATGTTGAACGCTTGTCAATAACTATTAGGAAATAACACTATTATAGCACTAAGCATTATGGTTAGGACATTGATAGAATCACGAAATATTGCCGATGCACTCCCCACCCAATACTGCGTAGGTTTTGCCAAAAACCCTCGTTGTGACTGCGGGGAAGCACCGGAGCACCGGAGCGGGGGAGAAAACGGAAAATCCCCTCACGGGGTGACAAGAAGGTT
>DLXW01000273.1:673-1268 GCA_003448685.1 Cyanothece sp. UBA12306 | reverse complement strand
TGAAGACAGGGATTGGGGGATAATAACCTCTTTTGAATCTAGAATAAATTTAAAGGCTCGTCGCTTTCAGGAGTGGATTCCGATTGAAGGCTAATGGGAAATATTCGGAAACTATTATTACAAACAAGTGAGGTACAGAGTTTTTTAGTTTTAGACAATGAAGAATAAGCAATGGAAAATAGGAAAGAAATTAGGGGGTACCTCACGAGTCCGAGAAACACTATAAATTGACAGTTAGGACTGAGAATTCAGGATAAAAAATTAAGTATTAATAACTCAATTGTCTCACTTTTCAGAGAAGGTTCTAAAATTGATACCAAGAACTCCATAAAAAGTTCAGAACTGATTCCTATTTACCGACAATATCGTGATGATATCCCCAATAGAACCCCCACTTAATCCACCCTCATTAATTGATCGTTGGCTCAATAACTTTCAACTTTGGGGCATACAAAACTCTAACAACCTAGTTAGCAAGATTTTGATGCCCATTATCAGCTTTGTTGAAGGACTTTTAGCCAATCAACCTACCTATCTTGATGCTAAGCGACAAGTCTTCGGATCTAATTTCTGTTGTGCAGGACAAGTGGTAATG
>DLXW01000273.1:0-509 GCA_003448685.1 Cyanothece sp. UBA12306 | reverse complement strand
GACAAGTGGTAATGGGGGATTTTTCAACCCTAGAAACCGCCCTCACTTCTCCCCAAGGAAGGACTTGGCGACTGGGAACTTCTCTCCTGGATGCTGATCACGGTCCCAACTTCGATATCGGAGATAGAAACCTGTTTTTGTTATCTCTTTCAGATCTCGAAGCTGATGGTAATGGAGATCATGCAGCTTTCAGAAAATGTATGGAGGATTATCTTATTAATGAAGCTGCAATTAATCGTCAACAAGATGCGATCGCTAGACAGCTACTTGACCAATTGGCCTCAGACTACCAGACTATGCCCCATGAACCTGGAGGAATTTTTTTTACCGATACTCAAGGAGGTTGGATCGGATTTTTAGTTAGATATCTCCATTATGTTCTGTTTGGCCTTGATCCTAAGGATACGGAGTCGATCAGCTTACTCACGGAATTACATTACAATCGTAGGGGTACAATACACTATTTTGGAGTTGTCGGGAAGCTTTGGAATAGACCTCTTGCAAAAGTT
>DLXW01000062.1:14194-19626 GCA_003448685.1 Cyanothece sp. UBA12306 | reverse complement strand
TTGTGTCGCATAAATGTATCAGTGTCAATCTAATGTCAAATCCTCGAATAAGTAGTCGGATATAAATGTAATCAACTGTCTTAAGAAATGTAAATAAGCTGTAACCCTTCTCCCTGCTCCGGTCTCCCGTCTCCCGTCTCCCTGCTCCCTAGCTCACTTCACAGTAACATTTATTTTTGTCTAGGTACTTAGTATATTAACCCGAAGCATCTAAATTAACGGGATACGAACCACGCTCAACCAACAAACCGACTAACCCAAGACATTTTTTGAGAGTTGGCGTTAAAATAATAGGCGCAGATGAAAGTCAACAGACTCACGAAAACTAAGTGAAAAGGGCAAGTAATCAGCCTTCTATCATACTCCTATCTAGAAAAATTTATGCGCAATAACTCTTTAATTTCAACTATTTTAACCCCTAAGCGTCTCCTGTCTGCCCTCGCTTTGTCTGGATGTTTATTTACCGGAGTACAAGCTTTGACTTGGGCAGGAAGTAACCCTGGATTAACTATTTTTAGTGGGGTTGATAACCGTAAAGATATCCTCAATTATCATTTAGACTTTGGTGGTCGTCCTCGACAATTTGGGGAACGTTATAGACTTTATGTTCCAGGAAAAAAATTAACTCAAGGTGTGAGTAAGTTTTTTATTTCCTACCTTGAAAGACCCGAATTTGATGGTAAATTTAACCTAGACAAAGCAGAGGTGCGAGTCGAAGGAGAATCTATTCCTATTAAGGATATTTATTGGGATAAGGAAAGTCGTGTTATCGAAATTGAATTAGCTCAACCTCTTGAAGCTAGTAAAAAGGCTGAAATTGTTTTTTCTGGTGTCAAAAATCCGAGCAATGGAACCTATTATCTGATCTGTGATGTTCTTAGCGCTGGAGATATTCCCATTCGACTTTATGTAGGAACTTGGATTGTATCAATCGAAAGAGTTTAAGACAAAAGTTCCGTCCTAACAACATTGATGATTCCTACAACTTTGATGCCTTAGACTTAGCATTTTATCGTGATAGGTCTAAGGTATTATTCTATTTTAGATTAAATAGGATTAAAATTTTTCAGAGCAGAACATTGGGGATTTTTTTCTATATATTCTAGGATATCACCTCTCCAGATATAAGTTTTAGGATACCTACCAGAATCAGCATAATACCAACGAAATATCAAAGCTTTTGCTTCAGTTAGATTATCAGAATTTGCTGGAATCTGACAAAGTTTGTCTAGCGCTTTAAAAATATTATTATTATCTACTAAGCTAATAGATTCAGAAATTAAAGTTAATTCATTTAATAATATCTGGCATTTTTCATCAACTGTTTCTGAAGATTGGTTAACTAATGTTTGTAAATTTTTTATATTTTCTTCTAGATTTTTATCGAGATTTCTTGCTAAACAATTTGCTGATAATAAAGATGGATTTTTGAAATTAGTTTTGGTGATATAAGGAATGCCTAATAAGACAAAAATAGTCAAAGCTAATATGGATAATATTAAGGGTTTTTGATTGGATTTACTTTGGCTATTTTTTTCAGTAATAGTGTTTAATTGTTTTTCAATCCACGGGGTATTAAAAACTTGTCTATAGATAAGATTAGCCACTTCTAATTTGCCTTTATTTATCACAACAATTTCAGTCTCTAATAATTCTATTTGTTCGCGACTACCATCAAAATTAACACGTCTTTGTAGTATTTTTTTATATAACTTTAACCTAGCTTTTCGTGATTCTTGAGTTTCTTGATTAACCAGGTTATTTAATACAGATGTTAAATGTTCTGATGCTAAACCATTTTCCCAATCCTCAATAATATTTTTTTTGATTAATCTTTCAACTACTTCTGATTCTTTTTGCTCTTTAATTAAAGGTTCAAAACTGATAATAATTTGACAAACAATTGGTATTAAATTAGCTTGATTTCCAGCCCATAAAAAAACTTGTTTAATGATATTTTTTTTGACCTTATCATTGAATATTGCTGAAAATATTTTGTTGATATTTTGCTGAATTTGTGTGTTTTTAATAGCTTGAGACTTTTCAATCTCTGTAACTTTACCTAAGCCAAGAAATTCAAACTCATCTTGATTAATATTTTTGCCTTTCGACCATTGCCAAGCTTCTTCTAATTGCTCACCTGAAAGCAATAATAATTGAGATTTATTAGAGTGTAACCAATCTCGAAATTGTTGTTGATATGGACAAATATTATCTAACTGTTCTTGAACCCATTCTTCAGTGAAAACTTGTTGATAAATCCAATTATAAGGGATTAATTGATTGTCTTTTTCAATTACTAATCCTGATAATTTTAATTGCTGTTGCTCCCAATTGCGAATGACTGTAATTTGTCCCTCTTGTAAAATATTTTTATATAATTTTAGTAATCTTCTAGCTACTACATCATTGTTTAATAAATAACAACGAATAATTTTTAAATGTTCTGGTTGATCCTGATCTTCCCAATCTTCAATGATACGTGATTGTGCTAATCCTATAACTAAAATTTCTTCTTTACCTTCAAAATTGGTTAAGCTAGTTCCTTCCTCCATAACTATATAACAAAGCTTTTGAGTTAAAAATGGCTGTCCTCCAGTTAAATTAATAATTGCTTCTAAAACTTTTCTAGGATTGCTAATTTTTCCTTCTAATCCTTTCGCTAGAGGTTGAGCTTCATCTAAGGTAAATCCAGACAAAAAAATCTTTTTACTAAGCTGTAAATTAGTCTCAAATTTATCTTTAGTTAAATCATGAAATTGCCTAACACCCAGCAAACAAAAAGTTAGTTCTTGATTTGATTTTTTATGAGTATTAATAATCCAAATAAAAAAATCATCTACGTCAAATGATAACTGGTAAACTGCTTCAATATCGTCAACAAAAATAACAATTTTTTCTGTTACTGTCTTGATTAGCGTTTGCTCAACTAGATTATTTAATTTTTGTGAAAAAGATAAAAAATTCTGCTCTTGATCCCCTGCTTTTTTTTGATTGTTTTCCCAGGAATTAAAGTCTTTTACTAAATTGTCAAAAAGTCTTGTCTCCCATGTTTTTCTATTAACTATATTTTGACTAATTTCAGTTAAATTAATTGTTACACATTTGATACCTTTGTTTTCTAATCTTTGTCTCGTTTTACGTTTAAGACTAGATTTTCCTGTCTGTGGAGAATTGAGAACATAACATAATTCTCCACCAAGCAATGCTTGATACAGATCGTCATCTGCTTGACGTTTAATGTAAGTTGGATCATCTGGAGATAAACTTCCACCAACGTGATAGAACCAATCTTTCATAGGTTTGGAGATTGAATTAGCATCAAATAGCGATCGCCTAGAGATTTTGTCTTCTTTAATTAAAACACTAATTCAGTCCTAAATCCAGTTTCCCACAGATTTGACCTCAATCTCTCTTTTAGAAAACTAGAGATTATAAATAATCTAAATTAGTAATTCATAGAGGATCTCTAGTTACTTAAAAATTAGTCATTCAGGATTCATTTAAGAATTCTTTAATATTATTATAAGTTTCTTCTGGTGCTTCTTCTGGCAAAAAATGTCCACAGTTTACGTAATTACCCATGACTTTAACACCCCGTTTTTGCCAACTTTTTAGACAATTATAGTTTTGTTGAATAAATCCATTTTTACCCCACAATACTAATAGAGGACATTGAATTTTACAGGTGATATCTTGTAGATCATGTTCTAAATCAATGGTAGCAGATGCTCGATAATCTTCACAAGTACCATGAATAGTTTTAGGGTCATCAAAACAACGAATATATTCTCTTAATGCTTCTTCAGTAAACGAGTCAAAATTTTGACTCCAAGTCCGTAGACAATGGCGTAAAAAATAGTCAGGGTTTTGACTAATTAAAGTTTCAGGAAAAGGAAAAGGCTGAATTAAAAAAAACCAGTGATAATAAGCAGTCGCAAATTGTTGATCAGTAGTAGTATACATCTGATAGGTAGGCACAATATCTAAAACCCCTAATTTTTTGACTTTTTGCGGATAATCTAGGGATAAACGCTGAGCAACCCTAGCTCCACGATCATGGCCAATAAGATAGAATTGCTCGTAACCTAATTGAGCCATAACTTCTACTTGATCTTGAGCAGTAACTCGTTTAGAATAATTGCTATGATCTTGATTACCTGGGGGCTTAGAACTGTCTCCATATCCCCTTAAATCTGTGGCAATTACCGTAAAGTTTTCAGCTAGCATAGGAGCTATTTTATGCCACATAATATGGGTCTGGGGATAGCCATGAAGTAAGAGAATAGGGAAACCTTGACCTCCTTTAACCAGTTTAATTTCAGCATCAGAGGTCTTGATTTTGAGAGATTGGAAATTAGAGAACATTTAAACCAATAAATTAGCCAATAGCATTAAGCAATTAATTGCCAATACTGTAACACAAGCAAGAGACTTATAAACAGCATTTTACCACAAAAAATATTTTAAATTTAAGGACAAACAAATGGCAATTGAAATTGAACGTAAATTTTTAGTAAAAGGGGACAGTTGGCGTTCATTGGGAACGGGAAAAGTTTACAAACAAGGGTATATATTAACCCAAAATAAAATAACGACAGTTAGAGCTAGAATTGTTGGAGATCGCGGTTATTTAACCCTCAAAGGAAAAATCAAAGGATTAGCTCGCTCTGAATTTGAATATCCTATTCCCAAAGAAGATGCTCAAATCATTTTAGAAACTCTCTGTGATAGTCCATTAATCGAAAAAATTAGATATAGTATTTCTCTAAATAATTTAGTTTGGGAAGTAGATGAATTTACTGGGGACAATCAAGGATTAATTTTAGCTGAAGTAGAATTAAATGATGAAAATCAATACCTGAAATTACCTGATTGGATTGGCGAAGAAGTTACCCATGATTTAAAATATTATAATGTTAATTTATGCCAACATCCTTATAAATTATGGTAAAACAATCTTGATTATGAACGACCAAATCAATGAACTTTCCTTATCCATGATTCCTGTCGCTCCAGAGGGTTTTAAATCGGGTTTTGTGGGAATTATTGGTCGTCCCAATGTGGGAAAATCTACCCTCATGAATCAATTAGTGGGACAAAAAATTGCCATTACTTCATCGGTTTCCCAGACTACCCGTAATCGTTTGAGGGGAATTTTAACTACAGAAGAAGCACAAATTATTTTTGTTGATACTCCAGGAATTCATAAGCCTCACCATAAATTAGGAAAAATTCTGGTTCAAAACGCCCAAACAGCAATTAATGCAGTAGATATTATCCTGTTAGTTGTAGATAGCTCCGTTGCAGCAGGAGGAGGCGATCGCTATATTATAGAACTTTTAGAAACTGTTTCTAATCCCATTATTTTAGGACTCAATAAAAGCGATCAACAACCCGCAGAACATCAATCTATTGACGACAGTTATCTC
>DLXW01000062.1:7087-13931 GCA_003448685.1 Cyanothece sp. UBA12306 | reverse complement strand
CTAATCAAACCCCATAATTGGCCTGTGATTAAATTCTCAGCTTTGAGGGGAGAGGGATTAGAAAAACTACAAAAAACTATAATTAATTACCTTGACCCCGGACCATATTATTATCCACCAGATCTAGTTACTGATCAACCGGAACGCTTTATCATGGGAGAATTAATTCGAGAGCAAATTCTCAAACAAACTAGACAAGAAATTCCCCATTCTGTCGCCATTGTCATCGAAAAAGTCGAAGAAACTCCTAGATTAACCAGAGTTTTTGCTGCTATTAACGTGGAAAGGAATTCACAAAAAGGAATCATTATTGGCAAAAAAGGCAGTATGCTTAAAGCTATTGGTACTGGGGCTAGGGAGCAAATGCAAAAATTAATTACCGGAGAAGTCTACTTAAAACTATTTGTCAAAGTAGAACCTCAATGGCGACAATCAAGTTCGCGGCTCTCAGAATTTGGCTATCAGATTGAATCGTAAAGGATTCAACTACAAAAACGATCTCTAAACTTACTAAAATTCTTAATATTTATTGATATTATTTTTTGATTTTTATTAAGAAATATTTAGTTTTAATAAAAGAGTAATATTTTTTTAAAATTGAGACTACAATTATGGGCAAGTCAAAGCTTAAATCAAATAATTTAAAAAATTTTATAGGGCGTTTTTATGCTAAGAACAAGCAGTTATACGATCTATGTGGACTTGCTCAAAAATACAGAAGAAATGTTGTTAGTCCATGGTTACACTGGCGCTTATGACAAGGTTTCTCGAAGGGTAGCAACCTATTTGAGATCTTTAGAAGTTAAATCACCACCAAAACCATTATATGGAGATTGGAGTCCCGAACCTCCGATTGATGGAGAAATAATGACCCCTTCCCAAGTAACAATTGACTTACTAAAAAAGCGGGGTTACTTAACAAAAATGAGCGTCGAAGAAGAACAAGAATTTTTTGTCAAGATAGCAACTAAAATCCATTATTTCCAAAGTCGCTTGATGCCAAATTATGTTTTTATGCCTACCTATAGCTGTAATCTTCGTTGTCCTTATTGTTTCCAAGATCATATGAGGACTGACCCAGCCTTCAAGCATTTATTAACTACAATGTCCCTAGAAATGGTAGACATAATTTTCGCTGCGATGCCTCAAATTGAAGCAGGACATGGTGTACATGGGGATACTAATTTACCCCGTAATATTACCTTATTTGGTGGGGAACCTTTATTAGCAGAAAATAAAGAAACAATTGAATATATTATTAATAAAGCTTTATCATTAGGAAAAGCTAATTTATCTGCTATTACCAATGGAACAGAATTAGAAGCGTATGAAGACTTGCTTGCTCCTGATAAAATTGCCCAACTACAGATTACTTTAGATGGCATCGCATCCGAACATGATCAGCGAAGAATTTATGCAGATGGGAGTGGATCTTTTGAAAAAATTGCTCAGAATATTACCAGAGCATTAGACTTAGGTATTCAGGTTGCTGTTCGGATGAATATTGATCGAGGGAATATTAATAAGTTGCCTGACTTAGCTAATGAAATTGTCACTAGAGGATGGGATAAATATCAGGAATTTGGAGCTTACACTGCTGTTATTACTGCCAGTAACAGTCAAACAAGTGTCAAAACAACTTTGAGTTCTTGGGAACTAGATTTGGAACTAAATAAGATGCGTCAAAATTATCCCAATATGGCTGTTATTAAGCGTCCTGATGATAGTTTAACGGCTACAGTAAAACAAATATTTAGAGAGAAAAAAGATCCCTTACCTAATTTCAAAGCAAGTTTTTGTCAAGCTCACAATAAAATGTATGTTTTTGATCCCTTTGGAGATATTTATGCTTGTTGGGAAAAAACAGGTGATCCTAAAATTAGTATTGGTTATATAACTGAAGAAAGTGAAGTAATTTTGAATCAAGAATTAAACCAAACTTGGCGAAATCGAACGGTAGTGTCTAATCCAGTATGTAGTAAATGTCGTTATTCTTTTGCCTGTGGTGGTGGCTGTGCAGCAGTTGCCATGAGTAATAAGGGTAAATTTCATACTAACTATTGTGATGGTTTTGCCCATCGCTTTCGTGCCAGTGTTGCTGAAGCCTATTTAGATTATGTTGCTGGTACTGAAGTGGTAAAAAAACAGGAACGTTTGTGTCCTGCATAAACAGTCTTTATCTGTTGAACTGTGCAAGAAAGAGAATTAGTTATTCTCTGTTAATTTAGGTCAAATTATCAAATCCTGAGGAGGATATTATCATGAATGAAAAAAACCATAAAACTCAACCTGAAATTGAGAATCTCAACCTTGAAGAAATCGATGTTCAGGAACTAGAAAAACGTCTTGAATTAGCTGTAGCAACTACAGCTGGTTGGGGATGTCAGAATAAAGGCTGCAACACTTTTGACATTACAACTTAATGCAGTTTTATAGTTTGATAATTAATTGAAGTGTACTGGTTTTGGAACAACTTATTCAGAAATACTAAAAAACTAAAAGCATAGTTCAACAGATAAAGAAATATTTTTAGTAAGTTGTCCCAAGCCATTTCACTTATCTGTTAGCTCATTTTTTTTTATCTAAATGAACTGATCGGGTTTATTGAAAAAATTACTGCTTTGAAATTTTAATAATGTTAATGGTTTGATATATACTTATGAATAATACAAGAAACCTTTCGTTAGATCTTCAACAAGAAACCGAACAAATTTATCAAGCTAGATCAAAACTACAAAAACATTGGTCAAGGGAACTGCGGATCTGCAAGTTAGGCTACGATAAAAATATCAATTGTGATCAAGATGGCACTTTTGTCTATTTATTTCTTAAAGCTTTTCACTCTGTAAATCAAGAAAAAATTAGGTTGTTGGCACTAACCGGACAGTTATTTGCTAATTCTTTAGTTCTCTGTGATGAGATAATAGATGAATCGTCACTTGGATTTGATATTAGCAGCATTTTAGGACTTCAAGCTATGCAGTTTGAATCCTATCATTTGCTTTATCAAATCTTTCCTCCTAACACAGTATTTTGGTCAAGATTTCGAGAGTATTTGTCTCAATATACTCAGGCTTGTCTGCAAGAGTATTATTTTAAGTCAGGTAAATTACCTTGGACTGAATATACAGAAACTGCTGCTATTCAAAGCATCAAAGATAAAACAGGAGTTGCTAAAACTGCAATTGCAGGGTTAGTAGAACTAGCCCAAGATGATACTTATTTAAAACCTTTAGAGGAGTCTATTAGCAATTTTTATGTCGCTAATCAAATGTTAGATGATCTTGTTGATTGGAAAGAAGATTTAAAATTGGCTATTCCTTCCCTCTTGCTATCTCGTTTAATCGATGAATCTCCCCGAAATAAAAGTCAAGAAGAATTAGAAAAATTAGACAAAACCTTAGCCTATGACATTTATTATAAGGAACATGCTCATTATGTTTTAAAACTGGCATTAAAATATCTTGATGAAGCCGAAGTCTTAAAAACTAAACTTCCTGACCTTCTTTGGTGGAATATTACTGATAAGCTACGTCATAAATGTCAAGCACTAATCCAAGATATTGAGCAAATTGTCAATAATAATCTACAGCGAGTTCATCAACAAACAAAATTCAATCTAACCCTTTCTCCTGCCCAAAGTAAATGGCAAAAACTAGCTTGGGATGGCCTTATTTTTATTGTCAAACAGTGGCAACGAGGGTTTGGTGAAGCTCGCCATATTATGGAATTTGCTCAAGAACAAGGGTTTAGTTCAAGTCAAGAGTATCAGTATGGAGATATTTTTCAAAGGGCATTGATTGCTGATGTTTTGTGTGATTTTAATGAAGCCTTAGAAGGATCGATTGAACCTATTATAGAAGATGAAATAAATTATCTATTGAGTCGTCAACGCAAGACGGGATTTGGAGGTTGGAGTTATTTTCCAGATTTACTAGAATTGTCACCTGATGCTGATGATTTAGCCCAAATTATGCAAGTATTAGTTCGTTATGGTGATGACAAAAAAGTCAAAAAATATTGTGAAATTCCTCTAGGAATTTTGCTAAAAGATTGTTGTTATTCTGATGGTTCTTTTGAAACTTGGATTATACCTAAAAATCAGCGGAATTCAGAACAGGAAAAACAAGCTTATTGGGCTAAAAATGCTTGGGGAACTGGACCTGACAATGATGTAATTGCTAACTTACTTTACGGACTTTATCTATATAATTCATTCCGGTTTGCTGATGAAATTGAACGGGGAATTAACTATATAGAATCTCAGCAAAAATCTGATGGAAGTTGGTTAAGTAGTTGGTACCATGGACCCTATTATGGTACTTATGTTTGTTTGAGATTGTTAACTGCTGTTAAACCTAATTCTCCAGCGATTTTAAAAGGTTTAAACTTTCTAGAATCTCATCAGCTTAATGATGGAGGATGGGGCTTAGAAGATTATAGTGATCCTCTTAGTACAGCTTTAGCATTGCTAGGATTATCAGTTATTAAACGAAAAAATTTAACTAAACACAATGTTGGGAATTTAGCTACAAAAGCTTTAACCTCTCTTGAGCATTATCAACAACCTGATCAATCTTGGCCAAACTGTCTATTTATTCGCATGGATTTAGGGCGTGCTGAGGGTAAAGTTTATCAAGTACTTTCTTATGGTAGTCGAACTTTAACTACTACATTTGTCATGAAAGCTTGTCTAGATTGGCATCAATTAATCCATAATAAAAAATCATTGGGAGAGGTAAAATTACCACAATCATTAGTAACCTAAATTAATCAAATAGGAATCAATGATCACAAAACGATCCAGCGCAAATAATCTAATCAAGAAAATAGGTCGAATTTGTGTCCTATTTTTATTTCCTTTAATAGGTAGTGCTATTGTTGTTCTCCCAGCTTACTTATTAAAAAGTCCCAATTGGATTTTATCAATTTCAATTTATATAGGACAATTTTTATTCAGTTTATATTTAATACACCGTTGGTATAATTTCTCCGAATGTGGTATCAAAAAATATCTAAAATTTACAAGTTTATCTTGGGGCTTATTATTTTTAGTCATACGTTGTTCAACCTGGGTAATATTTTTACCTGTTACGGTTACTTTTCCTGGATGGCAAGTCGTTATTCCTGAGTTACTGTTTTTTTTATTTATAAATTCAACAACAGAAGAAATACATTTTCGAGGATTGTTGTATAATGGAATTTTCAAGGAAACTTCTCGTCCCCAAGTAGCAGCAATTATTAGTTCAGTTCTATTTGGATTACTGCATTTATTTTTAGGACAACCTAATTGGATTCCTCTGTTTATAGCTGATGGTTTAGCTTGGTGTGCCATTAGAATGCGAACTGATAGTATTTATCCCGCAATTGTTGCTCACGCATTACAAAATTTGTTGTTTACTTACATTTTATTAGTTCCGACTGATCTTAGTTATCAAACGGAAATGGTTTATACAATTATGGCTATTATAGCTGATCTCTTATTTTTTATCTTTGCGACTATGAAACTAAGACCAAAGATGAATTTTAGAAAAGGATAATTAATCATTAAATTGCGATAATGGATAAATTAAACCAATTAGAAGGATTAGAAGAAAGGCTTATAGTGGATACATCTGAAGGTCATCCAGTTTATTTATTAGCAGTAGGAAAGCATCCTACTTATATTAGATTGTCAGCCACTTCTTATTATCTACTTGAACAACGTAATTTAGGAGTCTCTTTTGAATCTTTATCTCAAACCCTGAGTCAGAAAAATCAATATGTTTCTTCAGAAGAAGTAGAAAATTCTTATAATAAAATTATTCATAAAATCAGTCAAATTGAAAGTAATACTCAATCAAAATCCTCAGAATTTTTCTTTCGATTTACCCTTATCCCTAAATTTTTAGTAGAGCCTATAGCTAGGACTTTATCTATTTGTTTTTCTAGAAAAGTAGTTTATTTTTTGTTAGGAACTATTGGATTAGCTATAGCGATCGCCCCTCGTCATGATCTTAATCTAGAAATGAGTACAGACAGCTTTTTTTGGGGATATCTATTATTTTTATTTTCCTTACTAATTCATGAATTTGGTCATGCTAGTGCTTGTCAACGTTATGGGGCAAAACCTAGTGATATTGGCTTCACTTTTTATTTAATTTGGCCAGCTTTTTACAGTGATGTTAGTGATGCTTGGCGACTTAAACGTTGGCAAAGAGTTATTGTAGATATTGGAGGAGTATATTTTCAATTAATTATTGCCTCTTGTTACATTTTTATTTATACTGCTAGTAATTTTTCCCCCTTAAAATTAGCTATAATTATGATTGCTGGAAGTTGTTTATTTACCCTAAATCCTGTGTTTAAATTTGATGGTTACTGGGTTATTTCTGATGTTTTAGGTGTTACTAATTTGAGTCAACAACCATTAAGAATTATTCGCCATTACTGGGATAAATTTAGGGGACGGGCAGTTAGATCTTTACCTTGGCCGCCTCGAATTATGGGAATACTTACATTTTATACAATTCTAAGTTTTGTAATTTGGGGATATTTTATTTGGATTATTTTTCCTTTATTCTGGCAAGAAGTTTTAAATTATCCATCTTTAGTAACAAATATTTTTTCTGACTTTTTGATTAGTAATTCTGCCCTAGATTTAGCAAAAATTCAGTCATTTATTGGTTCTACTTTTCTAATTTCCATAGGAGGTTTAATGTTATTTCAATTAATACAATTATTGTTTAAGTTTACTCAAAAAATACTTGTAAAAAAACATGAAACTAATTGAATATTTAAAAATATCGGGTAATAATATCTTGAATAATCGACTCCGTAGCGGTTTAACCATATTAGGAGTTAT
>DLXW01000062.1:1812-6929 GCA_003448685.1 Cyanothece sp. UBA12306 | reverse complement strand
GGAGTTATGGTAGGCAATGCTTCGTTTATTACTTTAGTAGGAGTAGGACAAGGTGTTCAACAATTAGCAACAGAACAGTTTAAATCTCTAGGAACAGATGTTTTATTTATTGTTCCTGAAATCAGCGATCCTTGGGGAACAACCTACCAAAAACCAAAAACATTAGTTTTTGAGGATGCAAAAGCGATCGCCACCCAAGTCCCTGCAGTTAAAGCGGTAGCTCCCGAAACTCAATCAATGGAAATAGTAACTTATGGGAATAAAGTAATAGAAACCCGCGTTATTGGTACAACTCAGCAATATCTTTATGTCAGAAGTTTCGATGTAAAAATTGGAAGATTTTTTGAAGAATTAGAGTTGAATAAAAGCGATCAAGTTGTTGTTTTAGGATCTGATGTTGCCAAAAAAATCTTTAAAAATCAATCGCCAATTAATAAATATATTAGAATAAAAAATCAAGACTTTTTAGTCATAGGAGTTCTCCAACCAAAGGGAACAGTAATGGGAACTAATTTAGATGATAGTGTGATTATCCCAATTACAACAATGGCTAATAGAATTGGGGGAAAGACATCATTATATGGAATTGAATTATCTTTTATGTCTGTTTCAGCAAAAGATGAAAAAAAAGTCAATGCAGCACAATTTCAAATCCAAAACCTATTAAGACAACGGCATCAAGCCTATGATTTTAGTATACAAACTCAACAAGATTTGTTAAAAACCGCTAATCAAATTACCAATGCCCTTACCTTATTATTAGGAGCAATTGCTGGTATCTCTCTTTTAGTAGGTGGTATAGGAATTATGAATATTATGCTAGTTTCCGTTAATGAAAGAATCTCAGAAATTGGCCTACGTAAAGCTCTTGGGGCTACCAGTAAAGATATCTTGATCCAGTTTCTGATTGAAGCCATTATTCTTTCATTTATAGGAGGAATAATTGGCTTATTTAGTGGTATTGGGGGGAGCTTTCTCATTGCTTGGTTTACCCCACTAAAAGCTAGTATTTCCCCCATAGCGATTATTCTTTCTCTAGGGATATCGGGAAGTATTGGCCTATTTTTTGGAGTCACCCCTGCTAGACAAGCCGCTCAATTAGATCCCATTATTGCCTTAAGAACTGTTTAAATATTAGGACTTATTTCCTATGCAAATACCATTAATTACTAAAATCAATCAAAATAGATATTTAACGTGGATTTTAGGGGCTATAGTTTTGGGATTAGTCGGAACAGCCCCTACCATTCATTTAATAACTAAAAAATCTGGAAGTTTACCAGATATTTCCGAGATGACAGTTCCTGTAGAAGCAAAAACTCTCACCCAAGAAATCAAAACCAGTGGAGTCGTTAGACCAACTCAAAGTGTTAATCTGAGCCCAAAAACCGCCGGACAATTAGCCGAACTGTATGTAGAAAAAGGTCAGCGGGTAAAAAAAGGGCAAATGATTGCTCGGATGGAAGATAATTCCATTACAACCCAAGTCCTCGAAGCTAAAGCTAACTTACGTCAAGTTCAAGCCCGTTTAGCTGAATTATTAGCAGGTAATCCTCCAGAAGAAATTGATCAAGCTCAAGCTAGATTAAATAAGGCAAAAAGTAATTTAGACGAACTGAAAACAGGTACCCGTTCTGAAGAAATTGCCCAGGTTAAAGCCCAATTACAAGGGGCATTAGCCAAAGAACAGTTATTATCAAAAAGAAGCCTCCGGTATGAACAACTGATTAATGAAGGAGCGATCGCCCAGGATCAACTAGATGAAACCATAGCAGAATATCACGGTGCAATTGCAGCTAGACAAGAAGTAGAACACCATTTAGCTCAATTACAAAATGGCTCCCGTTCTGAAGAAATTGCCATGGGAGAAGCAGAAGTAGCAGAAGCTCAAGCTGCCTTAGATCAATTAAAAAAAGGTTCTCGTCCCGAACTTATTGCCCAAGTCCAAGCAGAAGTGGCAGCAGCTCAGGCCAAACTCGATAATGTTCAAACCCAAGTCAAAGATACGATTATTACTGCCCCTTTTTCCGGTTTAATTACTCAGCGCTATAGTAGTCCTGGAGCTTTTGTTACTCCCACCACGTCCGCCTCTTCTAGCGTCTCAGCCACTTCAACCTCTATTGTAGCTTTGGCTCAGGGATTAGAAGTTTTAGCAGAACTTTCAGAAGTAGACATCAGCAAAATTAAAATTGGGCAACCAGCAGAAATTAGAAGCGACGCTTATCCTCAAAAAGTGTTTCGTGGTCGTGTCCAATTAATTGCTCCTGAAGCAGTTCAGAATAATAATGTAACCTCTTTTCAAGTGCAGATAGCCTTAGAAACCGGACAAAACGAACTATTATCAGGAATGAATGTTCGTTTAACTATTGTAGGAAAAAAAATACCCCAGTCTTTAGTAGTGCCAAATGTAGCTATTCTTACTCAAAATGGTGAAACAGGAGTTTTGATCCCTAATCAAAAGAATCAGCCAGTTTTTCAGCCTGTAAGTATTGGCTCTATGGTTGGAGACCAAACTCAAATTCTTCAAGGAGTGCAAGAAGGAGAGCTAGTATTCATTGATTATCCTGCCCCTTGACCAAAAATTTTAGCGTTGCATCATCATGGGACGGTGAAGATAGCAAGGAGCTTCGGAGAGGGTTTTGAAATTATAAATAATCAAAATCATCCCGCAAATATGCAACGCCAAAATTTTGGATAAAAGATGGTCGATCAAAGATTAAAAACAAGCCCGAAGTCTTTCAAGCAGCGGAAAATCTAAAGCAGAAGAAAATCCATAATCATGAATGCAAAATCTAAAATCGAGTTGACCAAAGATTCAAGAATTGGAGATTGAAAGATGAAAAACCATTTTCTAAGTAGTCGGACATTATAGTAGAAGTCAGAAGTCAGAAGTAAGATAAAAATTATCCTCAAAGTTGAGAGTTTTTTTAGTCAAAGCTGGGTACTCTAAATTCAAGAGGCTAGTTCACTGCCACTGAGTTACGACAGAACCTGATAGGAAGAAGAGATCATGAGCCACGACCCCAACCCAGATAACTGTAACGACAATTCCTTTGATCGTGACATCGCCGAATTGCTAGACGACTTAACCCAGGAGTTTGAGTTATCAAAACCTGATAGCGAACTTGACGAGTTAGTTAGTTTGTTTGATCAAGACTTATCAGGTTCGTTTGTCAGCGACAGTCAGATCTCTTCATCACTAGGGCAAAATTCTTCTGCTTTATCCCCAGAAAATGAAATTAGTAACATCTTCAATGAAAATTTTGCCTCGGATCAAACTTCAGCAAAATTACCATTAGACGATACTCAAGAAAATGATCTCGATCAGCTTTTGAATGAAAGTTTTCAGTTGTCAGATGATCAATTTTTAAGTCAGTTAGAATCAAACACCGACCAATTTGCTCAAGATAATTATTTAAGAGATATAGATGATTTAAAACAGCTGTTACAATCTCAAGACAGCCAAGAAAGCATACCTCTACAAAACACCATATCTGTCTCATCTGAGCCTAAAGTCCGGGATTTTTATTTACCCTTAGAAGATCTAGAATCCCTGATCATTCAACCAGCAATAGATCCCAATCAAGAAAGCCTCGATGAAGCAACAGCCGCCGAATTAATAGCTTTTATTGAAGCTCCTGCTATTTTAACTTCTCAATCAATGACTCAACCCTCTGCAATAGAATCAGAGAAACCACCAGCAAAAACATCACAATCTAGTATCGATCATGATTTAGGAGATATAGACAAAGAATTAGAAGACATTATCAATAGAATCAGTGGCGATGTGGGAAGTGCTTCCAATTCCCATAATCCTGGCCATGGAAAAGTAACAAAGCGGGCAAAACCATCAGTCTTTGAAGAAACTATGCGGGTTCCCGTTAAACAACTCGATAATCTGAGCAACTTAATTGGAGAATTGGTCGTTAAACGAAACCGTCTCGAACAAGATCAAGAACGTCTGCGCAAATTTTTGGACAACCTTCTCAACCAGGTACAAAACCTGAGTGATGTAGGGGGAAGAATGCAAGATTTATATGAGCGGACACTCCTTGAAGGCGCGCTGCTGGCCACTCGTAATCAAGGTAAATCAGCAACTTCGACCTTAATTGCCGACAATAAATCTAACTCTAATGCTCACAATAATCAAGAAGACGAAGGTAACTTAGATGCCCTAGAAATGGATCGTTTTACAGGCTTTCACTTGCTTTCCCAAGAAATGATCGAACTTATAGTCAGAGTTCGAGAATCTGCCTCTGACATTCAATTCTTGGTCGATGAAACCGAACAAGTATCTCGCAATCTGCGCCAAGCAACTACCCAATTACAAGAAGGGATGACTAAATCCCGAATGGTTCCCTTTGCTCAAACGGCAGAACGGTTACCAAGAGCCCTGCGAAACATTTCCCTAAAATTGCACAAAAAAGCCAACTTAAAAGTCGAAGGACGGGATGTTTTAGTAGATAAGATGATTGTAGAGCATCTTTACGATCCCATGACTCACCTTGTAAATAATGCTATGACCCACGGGATTGAAACCCCAGAAAAACGACAAAAATTAGGGAAATCTGCGGAAGGTCGCATTACTTTACAGGCATTTCTCCAAGGAAACCAAACGGTAATTACTTTTTCCGACGATGGAGGTGGAATTGATCGAGAAAAAGTAAAAACCAAAGCCATTCAAAAAGGATTGATTACGGTTCAAGACGCAGAAAAGTTATCAGAAACCGAAATTTTTGACCTTCTGTTTCATCCAGGTTTTAGTACACGAGATCAAGTTGATGATTTAGCCGGTCGGGGGGTAGGTTTGGATGTGGTACGAACTGAGTTAAATGAAGTTCGAGGTTCTGTGACCATTGATTCGGTTCTAGGGAAGGGAACCACTTTTACTATTCGCCTACCCCTGACTTTGAGTATTTCTAAAGCCCTTTGTTGTGTGAGCGATCGCGCTCGTATCGCCTTCCCGATGGATGGGGTTGAAGATATGAAAGACTATATGCCAAGAGATTTGACTGTACATGAAGATGGGAGTAAACACATTAAATGGGAAGGTCAACAAATTCAAGTCTATCCTTTGGGTGATTTACTATCCTATAACCGCAAACTAAGTCGTAGTA
>DLXW01000062.1:1125-1569 GCA_003448685.1 Cyanothece sp. UBA12306 | reverse complement strand
GGAGTCGTAGTAGTGTCTATGGGGGTAAGGAGGAAGAAGATATCATTTCAATTATCGTCTTACGAGGGGCAGGAAATTTACTTGCAGTAGAAGTTGACCAAGTGATTGGAGAACAGGAAATTGTCATTAAGCAAATTGAAGGTCCCATTCCTAAACCTGCCGGAATTGCTGGAGCAACGGTATTAGGAGATGGTAGTATCATGCCCATTGGGGATGTTTTAGAATTGATTGAAATTGCCCAAGGAAGGATGCGAACCGATAATGGCGGTAGTTTGTGGCAGAAAAATCTGCCAGCCATTGATAACCTAATCCCTGACAAAGCTGAACCTATGGTGTTGATTGTTGATGACTCGATTACCGTCCGTGAACTACTCTCGTTGAGCTTTAATAAAGCCGGATATCGTGTAGAACAGGCTCGAGATGGTCAAGAAGCTTGGGAAAAAC
>DLXW01000062.1:0-870 GCA_003448685.1 Cyanothece sp. UBA12306 | reverse complement strand
GTCAAGAAGCTTGGGAAAAACTACGTTCAGGTCTACCTTGCGATGTGGTGTTCTGTGACATTGAAATGCCTCGGATGAACGGTTTAGAATTATTGTCCAATGTCCAGAAAGATGAAGTTCTGTGTGACCTTCCCATCGCTTTGCTGACTTCACGGGGGGCTGATCGTCATCGTCAAGTTGCTTCTAAATTAGGAGCCACTGCCTATTTTACTAAACCTTGTCCCGATCAAACTCTCCTCAATGCGGCCCAACGCATGATGGAAGGGGAAGTTTTACTACCTGGTAGCAGTAAAAAACCGAAAAAGAAATCTTCACCAACGGTTCCACAAGATTTAACTCCAGAAAATTCAGACGGAAATTTGCCTGATGAAACCAATAATTCAGTATTAATTATTGATGACTCGGTGATGGTAAGAGAAATGCTTTCTATGACTTTTACTAAAGCAGGTTATGACATTGAACAGGCCAGAGACGGTCAAGAAGCTTGGGAAAAACTCCGGTCTGGTTTAGCTTGTCGTTTGATTTTGTGTGATATCGAAATGCCACGTATGAATGGATTAGAGTTGTTATCTCGTCTTCAAGAAGATGAAAAAATATCCCAAATTCCCATCGCGATGATTACTTCGCGTGGAGCTCAAAAAATGCAACGTATTGCCGCAGAAAGGGGAGCTAAAGGGTATTTTGTCAAGCCTTATATTGAAGAAGTTTTACTAGATTCTGCTCAGCGATTAATTAATGGTGAAGTTTTACTTGATGTCCATAGCTTGGTAGAAAGTTAAATTACTCACAGGGTGACAAGCAGATTAAAGTGAGGACAGGGATTGGGGGATGGGGGATAGGGGATAGGGCAATACTACTCGGTTAAGCAAT
>DLXW01000061.1 GCA_003448685.1 Cyanothece sp. UBA12306 | reverse complement strand
TCTCTCAATAATTTCTTGTTTTTTCTCTGGAGTTAAAGGTCTGCTCATGAGATTATTATTAGGGATTAATTAGAATGAAATAGCCCTGGGCGATTGTCTTCTCAATCTTAATTTGATTCGTGATGTTTCTTGACTATCTTGACTATTTGAGAACCTGTTGCTTTTTTGTTCACAGTGATCTGAGTCAAATTAGTCGATAATTTTTGACAGTGAGCTGACAATTTTTGAAGAACATTGGACAAATATTCTCTAGAGCCATTAGTTTCTTCATAGTAACCATTCTCACAAAATCTTGTTAATTTCTCCTCGATTAAATATAATCTTTTGGGACAAGGTGCTAACCAATTATATAGTTCAGTTATAATTCCTCCTGGTTCTCCTCTCTGTGGATTAGAAACCAAGGCCAGCGGACTGGGAACAAAGAAACCAATTAAACCTGACCCGTAGATTTTTGCCAAAATAAACGGACTAGAAGTCACAATAACAGGATAGTTAGATAGCTGGAGGGATTTGATACTTTCTAGCTCGTTTTCTGGATGATATTGGTGACCCAAAAAATTGAGATTTTTCCATTGTGCTAATTGAGTTGAGATTTTTTGCTCGCTCAAGCCTTTAAAGATGTCATGGGCGAAGATTAGAGCAGTCGAACCAGGAGTCAGAGCAGCATAAACTGGCTTGCTCAGTCCGACATGAGTTTCTTCGGGATGGTCAAAAATAATTATCGAATCAGCGACACTTAACCCGGGACTTAACTGTATTTTTTGAGGTAATTTCTTGATTTCAGCAAATTGGCCGATATAGCCTTTATTCTTTTTTAACTTACTTTTGAACTGATTTTTGTGCCAATTAAGTTCGTGTTGCAGAACCCTCCAGGCAAAATTAAGACAGTTATCAAAAGTGTCAATTATCATATAATCCCAAACATCTTTGTGTTGACCGACAGCGCAGACCCAATTAAATTTTGTAATTTGTTGATTTTTTAAGAAACTGCTATTTTCAGCGGCTAAGAAATCCCTTTGTTGTATCGCTAGTTTTTTTAATATTGAATCAATATCCATTTCCCACCATTTTTCTATTCTGCTAATGCTAATATATTCATTAAGGGTTTTAATCAGTCTCCTTTTTGTCTTTTTTCTGTCGAGTTACTGTCTTTTTGACAGTAGGATAACGAGGTTTTTAATTCCTTTTTTTGCCCTTCTTCCAACCCGTCGACTTTCCACGGGTTTTTGGTGGTTTAGCCGGTGTGCCAATCACGGCTAAAAGTCCTGAAAAGCTTTGTGTCACTCGACCAGGGGTTAACTTCTGCTTAGGCTTTCGACGAAATACTGTTGACAGAGATAATTCAGCAAAGGAATAGATATTTCTCGTAATCAAAACAGCATCCATTAATTCAAAAGTGCTATCTTTGGCAGTTCCTATAAGTTGATAGACATCATTCCTAAAATTTTGGAGTCTTTGAGTAGATTTATTCAATGTGAAAGGACTCTTTACTAATTTTACCTCATTATCTCTTCAAATTCACCCCTAGAATCGCCCCCCGATGGTTGGACTAGACTGTACAGTATGATTTCGAGGGAAGTTAGTCTAAACTCCAGTAACAAACGTCTTAAAGCGAATGCCGCTAAGTTATCCGGCGATCGCTGACGGCCAAAGGATTTCAAGCGGATTTCATTTTTGCTCGAAGAACTGACCGAGGTTCTTGCATTAAGGGGTAAGCTTTGGGACGGCGTTTTCGGACTCTGGGTTCGACTCTACCGACTCGTCTCTTTTCATAACTATCAGCTACCTTTTTCAGCATCGTTCGATAGATTTTCTTCACTCTTTTTCTGGGTTGATCAACCCATTTGGTGCTAAAATTATCTAAGTTTTGTCTAGTAGCTTGCAAAGATAAACGTATGGGTTTACGGTCAAAAGTATCTCCTGCATGGTACATAATCGCGCCATTACAAGTTATAAGCTAATAAATAAACGTAAATTTCCTTCCGTACCATTTCTGGGGTTTGGCAACTTAAAATATCCATTCCCAAGGTCGTCTTGATATTCCTCAAATTAATCTCAGCTTGCCACCGGGAATCATAAAGGTCTAAAATATCACTAGATGGATATTCAACCGCATCTATTAAAGTTGTTACGACAATGATTTCTTTGGTTCTAAAACCCCCGAATACAAATGTAGCAATGAATTTCTCTCAATACTAAATCTTTTGGAAGAGAATCAAAATCTTCTCTGGATATATCTTGGGGTTTACGTTTTGGCTTTTCCCATAAGATTAGGCGATCGCTTGGACAATTTCTTGTTTTCTTTTTCTTTTTAAAGGGAGGACTTACTGTATATTTGGGTCTTTTTTTACCTTTTTGTCAACGTCCTTGGTGCAACCTCATAACAGTATCTATCCCTTTCTTTTTCCAGAAATAAATGTCTATATAACGGCAAAAAGCTCTATCGCCTAAGAGAATATCACCTGGGTCTAAATAATCAGTTAGCTTTCTAGCTAATTTGATATCATGAGTCTTAAAAATATCAATAACTATGCCCACAACTGACCCAGTAGCGTAACTAAATAATACACCAATTTTTGCCAAGGGAAAACCACAGCATTTTTTCTGAGAACCATGCTGTGGGTAGGCTTCTTGGTTTTTCAATGTATCAGGCATCGACACAGTGGAACCATCAATACTTTTCACACAACGACCATGCCATAAATGTTTTTTAGAGACTTTTTTCTCATTATGTTTAGCACTGGTTTCTAACAGCTTTTTAAATAATTTTTCGGGTAACTTTTTCCTGGCTTGGCAATAAGCACTTGTATTTTCTGATGGAGTTTCTAGACCTTCAGATGCCAAATAAGCTATAATTCTGCTGACAGCATTTTGGCAACTGTGGTCAGGATCTAAAACCTGAGAAAGAAATGACCATACTATCACTATTGGATTATAAATCCTACTTTTATATTTTACCCCAATTTGTTTTAAAATATCTTCAATTATTTCACTTTTTAATAATTCTTGAAATGGTAGTCCGATGCCTATGTTAAACTGTTGTATCAAAACTTGGGTTGGGTG
>DLXW01000024.1:2583-2748 GCA_003448685.1 Cyanothece sp. UBA12306 | reverse complement strand
AATATTTATGGGACAATTAAATGATATAAATGGTATTTCAAATCCCATTTATCAAGAAGCTTTAGTTAATTCTATTGCCCTTAATCTTCATGGAATTTACACAGGTATAGAACGTATTTTTGAAGTTATTGCTACTGAAATCGATTTGAGTTTACCTACTGGCAG
>DLXW01000024.1:1980-2356 GCA_003448685.1 Cyanothece sp. UBA12306 | reverse complement strand
TACCTACTGGCAACAAATGGCACAGAGATTTATTAGACCAAATGGCAGTTAATATTACCAATGTTAGAACAGAAGTCATTACAGAAGAAACAAGGGCTATATTAGATGAATTACGGCGGTTCCGTCATGTAATCAGAAGTGCCTATTCTTTTCAGTTAGATCAAGAAAAAGTGTTAATTGTAGTTAATACTTTTTTAAGTTATCATCATCAACTTATCCAAGAAATTCAATCATTTTGTGATGATTTAGATGACACAGAAGTTAAACAATAATCGTAGTCTCTGCTTAACCATTACCCAATATACCTTTCCAAAAAATTACTAACTTTTTAAATTAACAGGACATTATAATCGGTTTTTGTTGGGTTTCGTTCCTC
>DLXW01000024.1:418-1809 GCA_003448685.1 Cyanothece sp. UBA12306 | reverse complement strand
TTGGGTTTCGTTCCTCAACCCAACCTACGATTGTTTGATGATAAACTCTGCAAACGCACTACTAAATAAACCACCATTTTGACGCAATAAACCGTGACGCTTCAGTATATCAATAATTGCTGAACTGGGAACCCCTAACCCAGAAACCCCCGCAGCATACCGTAAAGCATGACGTTCAACTTCCGTTAAATCTCTCCAAAGTTCCTCAAATCTCGGCGTTGCTTGGAAAATAAACTCTTTTTTCGCCTGTTCATCATCCCTATATTGCCACCATAATGATGCTGCCATCTGTACATAATAAGGCAAACCACCCGATAATTCATCAATCCATGATAACGGCGCAAAATCATCATTAAAGCCATTTTCTACTAAATTATGCCAAGCTTCCTCTTCTAAACCACCAAGAATAGTGGTACTAAAAATATTGGCAAAAGGAGAAGTTAAACCCAAAGTTTGATAAAGTTCACTCACAGGACGTTTACTAAAGATTACCATAGTCAAAAGACCAGCAGAAGCCTTAGATCGCCAATCTTCCCCCCAATCTTGAAATGCTTCTAATCTACGACTAATAGCTTCAAATTCATCTAACATCACAATCAAGCGATCGCCTTGATCAACCAATTCCTGTAACCTATCTTCCACCTCAAAGGGGTCGTCATTGTCTTCTTTTGACCAAGGTTCTTTCCCTGTCTGTTTTTTGATTCCCCGTCTCACTCCTTCGAGAATACCTTCAGGACTGTGAAACTTGCCATTACTGAGATCAAGCGCGATGATTAGAGGTTGTTGCTGAGGTTGAAAAAATGTTTCTGGACGCTCCTTAATATAGCGCAACACAGAGGTTTTCCCATTGCGCCTCAATCCCATAATATTAATGCACTGAGGACTAACAGCCCCAATACGGTTTTTTAGATCTAAAATAGCTTTTCGTCGCCCATAGAAGCCTTCCGGTGGCACTGGGGAACCAAATTGAAAGGGGTTGATATCTTTAGGTTTTTGTTGCTGATGAAAGCGTTGATTCAGTTCTGCAATGTCTGGGAATTGTTCTAAAATAACTTTAGTTGGAACTGCCCGTCCCCCTAAATCACTGCTGGTATCACGGGAAATATTGACCATTCCACAGACTTTTCCTGTCCCCAAATTAAATAACGGGGAACCGCTAAACCCATCAATAATTTGTCCTTCTTTTAACTTATAAATTAGAACAGATTTCTTGAAGCTTTCCCCCTCATATTTAAAGGTTGCTGGGTCTCCCTCAGAATAGTCTACTCCTTCACCTTTAGGATAGCCAAAAATGTATAAATCTTGATTAATTTTTGGTTCAGTTTCATGGCCTGTTGGGTATTTCCTGAAAGTGCCACCTTCACCATTTCAGAAAATTCCGCCGGGAAAAG
>DLXW01000024.1:0-280 GCA_003448685.1 Cyanothece sp. UBA12306 | reverse complement strand
ATTCATCGAGATTAACACAACTATGATTAGGAAGATCACCCTCTAATTTTAGCAAGGCCAAATCGAGGGGATATTCTAGTAATCTTTCAATCTTAGCGGTATAAGTTTGATTATTCGCTTTCCAGAAAACATTAATAGGGTTAGACTCTGCATATTCTACAACATGAGCGCAAGTTAAAATCAACCCAGAAGCAGCAAAAAATTCAGTTCCCTGACTATCGCCATAGTTTAAACGTACAGTGCATTCTTGTAGCGTTATAACTTCTGACTTCTGTACGGG